>WGLY01000006.1 GCA_016125335.1 Frankiales bacterium | reverse complement strand
TCTCCCGGCGCTCGCTCAGGTGCGGGGTCGGGTCGCCCGTCTCTCCGGGCGGTCAGGCGTGATCCCTGCGAGCCGGGCGACCCGACCCCGCTCGCGAGTGCGGTTCCGTCGGGCGTGATCCCTACGAGCTTGTTGCGTTGGTCGCTGCGTCTGGGTGCACGTGCCGACGTTCCCGGGGGCGCGGGGTCGGGTCGCCTGTCTCTCCGGGCGGTCAGGCTTGATCCCTGCGAGCCAGGCGACCCGACCCCGCTGTGAGTGCGGCTTCCTTCGGGCGTGCTCTCGACGAGCCAGCCACTCCGCTCTGCGAGCGCGAGGAGGGCCTGGTGTTGCGGTCGGGTCAGGAGGGCGGGCCTACGGGGATGGTCGTGGCGACGGGGCGCAGGGTGTCGGCGAAGAAGTCGTTGCCCTTGTCGTCGACGACGATGAAGGCGGGGAAGTCCTCGACGTCGATCTTCCACACGGCTTCCATGCCGTTCTCGGGGAAGTCGATCACCTCGACGTGCTTGATGCAGTCCTGCGCGAGGCGGGCGGCGGGGCCGCCGATCGAGCCGAGGTAGAAGCCGCCGTTGTCCTGGCAGGCGCGGGTCACGGCGTTCGAGCGGTTGCCCTTGGCGAGCATGACCAGGGAGCCGCCGGCCTTCTGGAACTGGTCGACGTAGGCGTCCATGCGGCCGGCCGTGGTGGGGCCGAAGGAGCCGGACGGCATGCCCTCCGGCGTCTTGGCGGGGCCGGCGTAGTAGACGGCGTGGTCGCGCAGGTAGTCGGGCATCGGCTGGCCGGAGTCGAGCAGCTCCTTGATGCGGGCGTGCGCGATGTCGCGGGCGACCACGAGCGGTCCGGTGAGCGCGAGGCGCGTCTTGACCGGGTAGCGGGAGAGCTCGGCGCGGATCTCGTCCATGGGGCGCGAGAGGTCGACGCGCACGACGTCGTCGTCGAGGTGCTCGTCGGTGACGTCGGGCAGGAAGCGGGCCGGGTCCTCCTCGAGCTGCTCGAGGAAGACGCCCTCAGGCGTGATCTTGGCCAGGGCCTGACGGTCGGCCGAGCAGGAGACGGCGATCGCGACGGGGCACGACGCGCCGTGGCGGGGCAGCCGGATCACGCGGACGTCGTGGCAGAAGTACTTGCCGCCGAACTGCGCGCCGATGCCGAACTCGCGCGTCATCTCGAGGACCTCGGCCTCCATCTCCAGGTCGCGGAAGGCGTGCCCCGCGGTGGAGCCGGCGGTCGGCAGGTTGTCGAGGTAGCGGGCGCTGGCGTACTTCGCCGTCTTGAGGGCGAACTCGGCCGAGGTGCCGCCGACGACGATGGCCAGGTGGTACGGCGGGCAGGCGGAGGTGCCGATCGAGCGGAGCTTCTCGTCGAGGAACCGGCGCATGGCGGCGGGGTTGAGGACGGCCTTCGTCTCCTGGAAGAGCAGGGACTTGTTGGCCGAGCCGCCGCCCTTGGCCATGAACAGGAACTTGTACGACGTCTCGTGCCCCGGCGTGGTGTCGGCGTAGAGCTCGATCTGCGCGGGCAGGTTGGAGCCCGTGTTGCGCTCGTCCCACATGGTCAGCGGCGCCATCTGCGAGTAGCGCAGGTTGAGCGTCGTGTACGCGTCGTAGATCCCCTGGCTGATCGGGCGCTCGTCGTCCCCGGGCGTGAGCACCTGCTGGCCGCGCTTGCCCATCACGATCGCGGTGCCGGTGTCCTGGCACATGGGGAGCACGCCGCCGGCGGAGATGTTGACGTTCTTGAGCAGGTCGAGGGCCACGAAGCGGTCGTTGGGCGAGGCCTCGGGGTCGTCGAGGATGTTGCGCAGCTGCTGGAGGTGGCCGGGCCGCAGCAGGTGCGAGATGTCGCGGATGGCCGTCGCGGAGAGCAGTCGCAGCGCCTCCGGCTCCACCTGGAGGAACGTCCGTCCGCCGGCCTCCACGGTCGACACGCCCTCGGTGGTGAGCAGGCGGTAGGGAGTCTCGTCCGGACCGATGGGAAGGAGGTCGGTGTACTCGAACTCAGGCATACGGCGAGCCTACGTCCCGCGGCTCCGCGTGGCCGGGCGACTCCGCCCTGGGCGGACCGCGGTGCCGGTCGCGGCGGGATGGGCCGACGCCCTAGCGTCGGGGGATGGCGACATGGGACGACGTGGAGCGGATCGCCCGCGGGCTTCCCGAGGTGGACGAGGCGCCCACGGGCCACGACGGCCTGCGCGGCTGGCGCGTGCGGGGCAAGCGCAACCTGGTGTGGGAGAGGCCGTTGCGACCTCGCGACGTGCGCGAGCTCGAGGAGCTCGGGGGTGTGGCGCCGGACGGTCCGGTCCTCGGCGTGCGCGTGCCCGACCTCGACAGCAAGGACGCCAGGCTGGCCGAGGACCCGGACGCGGTGTTCACGGTCCCGCACTTCGACGGGTACGCCGCCGTGCTCGTGCGGCTGGACGAGATCGACGTCGCCGACCTCGAGGACCTGATCACGGACGCCTGGGTCCACCTCGCGCCGAAGCGGGTGGTGGCTGCGTGGCAGGGCTCGCGCGCGGACTGAGTCAGCGCGGGTCAGCGGCGAGCCTGCGGGCCAGTCGCTCGTAGCGGGCGAGCTCCTCGTCGACGCCGGTCGTGCGGCTCGGCTCGTCGAAAGCCACGAGGCGGAACACGGCGGCGCGCGCGAGGAGCGAGCGCCACGACCGCGGGTCGAGGTCGGCCGGGCGGGCGAGCCGCAGCAGCGCGGGGTCGGCCTGCCACCACAGCAGGGCGTCGACCACGACGACGGCATCCGCATAGGCGGCGGGTCGACAGTAGGGCGAGACGTCGATGACCGCGGGCGCCAGGTGCGGTGCGAGCAGGACGTTGCCCGCGAGGTCGCCGTGCACGAGGCGGCGGGGGAGCTGCTCGTCGCGGGTCGCGGAGAGCAGCGCGTCGACGAGCGGGGCCGAACGGGCGCCGAGGGCCGGCTCGTCCTCCGCCCAGGCGGCGCGGTCGGCGGCCGACCATCGGTCGCGGCGTGCCCGCAGGTGGGCGGGGAGCGGCTCGTGCGCCCACGAGTCGTGCAGGGCGCGGCCGGCGGCGAGCACCGCGAGCCAGCGGTCCGCACGGGTCTCGTCGTCGGGCAGCGGCTCGCCGGTCAGCCACGGGACGGCGGACCAGCCGTCGACGGTCCACCGCCCGTCGCGCGCGGGGCGTGGCGCCGCGAGCCGCACCCGCTGGTCCGCGTGCCGCGCGACGAGCCCGGCGTACCAGGCCACGTGCTCCTCGACGCAGCCCGGCTTCAGGACGTGGGCGCCCACCCGCACGCTGGTGCCCTGGCCGCCGTCGAGCGGGTGCTGCGGGCCGTCGATCCCGAACTCCCGCAGCACGTGCCCCGGGACGGTTGCGGGCATCAGTCGATGAGCCGTCGGCGCAGGACGCGGATGGCCAGCGGGGCCATCACGGCGGCGAACGCAACCAGAGCGAGCACGTGCCACAGGTCGTCGGCCGGCTGCCAGCCGAACACGGCGTCGCGCACCAGCTGCACGCAGTGGTAGAGCGGGTTCACCTGCGCGAGCGTCGCGATCCAGGACGGGAGCCCCTGGAGCGGGAAGAAGATGCCGGCGAGCAGGAACATCGGGGTGACGAGCGCGCTCTGCACGTAGTTGAACGAGTCGATGCTCGGCACGACGCCGGAGAACGACATGCCCATCAGCGCGATGCCGAACCCGGTGAGGAAGCCGATGAAGGGGATCGCCAGCATCCCCCACGACGGCGGCAGCCCGAACACGATGGCGACGAGGAGCGGCGCCAGGCCGAACACCCCTGCCTTCACCGCGATCCAGCACGCCTCGGCGAGGAAGAGCTCCGGCACGTCGACGGGCGCCGCGAGGATCCCGTCGTAGGTCTTCATGTAGACGCGCTTCACGTAGGTGTCGAACATGCCGGCGAACACCGACGAGAACAGCACCGCGGTCGCCACGGTGCCGGTGCCGATGAACTGGATGTAGGGGATGCCCTGCACGGTGGAGACGAGGGCACCGAGCCCGAAGCCGAAGGCGAGCAGGTTGATGGTGGGCTCGACGATCGCGCCGAAGGTGCTCGACGGCCAGACCCGGCGGAACAGCGTGGTCTCGCGCAGGAACACGCCGGCGAACGCGGCCGGCTCGACGGCGCGCAACGGGCGGCCCGGAGCGCCGCCGGCTGCGGCCCTGCTGACGGTGGTGCTCATGCGCCCTCCAGTCGCTCGCCGGTGAGGAGGACGAACACGTCCTCGAGGTTCGCCGCCCGGCGCGCGCCCTCGCCGAGGCGCTCGAGGACATGGGCCGGGAGCGCCTCGGCGCGCAGCACCGAGACGGCGGGGCCGGTGCGCCGGGTCGGGAAGCCCAGCGGGCGCACGACGTCCTCCACGGCGGCGAGGCGCTCCGGTGGGCCGTAGTACTCCAGCGCCTCGACGCCGGCGTGGCCGGAGACGAGGGTGGCCGGCGCGCCGCGTGCGACGACGGAGCCGTGCGACATGACGGCGACGTCGTCGCAGAGCCGCTCGGCCTCCTCGATGTAGTGCGTCGACATGAGCACGGACACCCCGGACGCGCGGAGCGCGTCGATGAGGGTCCAGATGTCGCCGCGCACCTGCGGGTCGAGCCCCACCGTCGGCTCGTCGAGCAGCACCAGCGCCGGGTCGTGCACGAGCGCCCGGGCGATGAGCAGCCGACGCCGCATGCCGCCCGACAGCGTCGAGACGCGGCTGCCGGCCCGCTCGACGAGCTGCGCCCGGTGCAGTGCGGCGTCCACCGCCTCGCGCCGCCGGGGACGCGGCACGCGCAGCAGCGTGGCCCACACGGCCAGGTTCTGCGCGACGGTGAGGTCCTCGTCGAGGTTCTCGCGCTGCGGCACCACGCCCATCCGGGCGCGGGCCTGCTTGGACTGGCGGGGGATCTCGAACCCGAGGACGCGGATCTCGCCCTCGTCCGGCACCGCCTGGCCGGTGAGCATGCGCATGGTCGTGGACTTCCCGGCACCGTTGGGCCCGAGGAGGCCGAGGCACGTGCCCGCCGGCAGGTCGAGGTCGAGGGAGTCCACCGCCCGCAGCCCGTCGAACGTCTTGACGACGCCGCGCAGGGAGAGCGCGGGCGGGGTCGCGACCGACGTCGTCGATGTCACCGGGCCACGCTAACGGGAGCGTCCACCGGGATAGCCTCGTCGCGTGACCGAGCCCGTCCCCGACCCGCTGTCCGACGCGCTGCGCCTGCGCGCCTCCGACGCCGACCGCGAGCGGGTGGCCGGGCTGCTGCGCGACGCGTTCGCCGAGGGCCGGCTCTCACCCGTGGAGCACGAGGAGCGCCTCGCCGAGGTCTACCGCGCCACCACCTACGCGGAGCTTCTGCCCGTGCTCCACGACCTCCCGGTGCCACCAGGAGTGCTCTCGGTGCCCGGTGCCGGCCAGGCGGTGGCGATCACCGGCGCGCAGCCGCCCGCCGTGCCCTCGTCGTCCGGGGTGGTGGTCGACCCGTCGCGCGCGGGGCAGGCGCAGGGCGCCGCCGTCGCGATCCTGTCCGGTGTGGAGCGCAAGGGCGCCTGGGTGGTGCCGTCCTCGCTCTCGGCGGTGAGCGTGCTGGGCGGCATGGAGCTCGACCTCACCGACGCGGTGCTCACCTCGCAGACCACCACCATCACGGCGTTCTGCGTCCTGGGCAGCGTCGAGATCACCGTGCCGGAGGGGGTCGACGTCCAGGTGGACGCGGTCGCGATCCTCGGCGGTCACTCCGGCCCCGGCACGGCGCCGCCGCCGGGGGCGCCCACGCTGCGGATCACGGGCCTCGTGCTGCTCGGGGGGATCGACGTCAAGCGTCCCAAGGACGGCGGACGGCGCGCGCTGCGTCGCGGGGAGTCCTGACGCCCGTCAGTGGCTGGCGTCGTAGTCGACCGACGCGTAGGTGCGCAGCTTCGTGAGGGTGTGCTCGCTGTGCACGTCGCGGATGGTGCCGCTCTTGCTGCGCATCACGATCGAGTGCGTCGTCACCGAGTCGCCGCGGTAGCGCACGCCCTGGAGCATCTCGCCGTCGGTGATGCCGGTGGCGACGAAGAAGACGTTGTCGCCCGTGACCAGGTCGTCGGTGAGCAGAACGCGCTGGAGGTCGTGGCCCGCGTCGAGCGCCCGCCGGCGCTCGTCATCGTCCTTCGGCCACAGCCGGCCCTGGATCACACCGCCGAGGCACTTCACTGCGCAGGCGGTGATGACGCCCTCGGGGGTGCCGCCGATGCCGACGAGGAGGTCGATGCCGGTGCCCTCGCGCGCGGCCATCACGGCGCCGGCGACGTCGCCGTCGGTGATGAACTTGATCCGCGCACCCGCGCGGCGGATGTCCGCGACGAGGCCGTCGTGGCGCGGGCGGTCGAGCAGGATCACGGTGAGGTCCTCGATGCGCTCGGACTTCGCCTTCGCGATGCGGGCGAGGTTGTCGGCGATCGGCGCCTCGATGTCGACGACGTCGGCGGCCTCGGGCCCGGTGACCAGCTTCTCCATGTAGAACACGGCGGAGGGGTCGTACATCGTGCCGCGCTCGGACACGGCGAGCACCGAGAGCGCGTTGGGCATCCCCTTGGCGCACAGGGTGGTGCCGTCGATCGGGTCCACCGCCACGTCGACGCTGGCGCCCGTGCCGTCGCCCACCTCCTCGCCGTTGAACAGCATGGGGGCGTCGTCCTTCTCGCCCTCGCCGATCACGACCACGCCGTCCATCGACACCGACTGCACCAGCGCCCGCATGGCGTTCACCGCGGCGGCGTCCGCGCCGTTCTTGTCACCGAAGCCGACCCACCGTGCCGCCGACATCGCGGCCGCCTCGGTCACGCGGACCAGCTCGAGCGCGAGGTTGCGGTCGGGCGCCTCCGGCGTGCGGTCGGCCGTCGTGGTCATGGGTGCTCCTCGGAGGTCGGCGTACCGGATGCGGCGTACCGGCACTGTAACGACCGCGCGGGTGACGACGCCGACCAGCGCGGCGCACCCCCGCCATCGCCGGACGCCGGCCGCTACGGTTCGGGCCATGAGCCACTACCGGGCGACCGAGGTCGCGGCGCTGCTCGGCGTCAGCGACGACACGGTCCGCCGGTGGATCGACGCCGGGCGGCTGCCGGCCGTGCGCGACGCGGCCGGCCGGTGGTCGGTCGCGGGCCGCGACCTCGCGGAGCTCGCGCGCGAGCTCGCCTCGCCGGCGCAGGTGCAGGGCAGCGTGACCACCTCCGCGACGAACCGGATGCCGGGGCTGGTCACGGCGGTGCGCCGCGACGGGCTGGTGGCGGAGGTGGAGATCCAGGCCGGCCCGTTCCGGCTCGTGTCCCAGATGGCGGCCTCGGCGGCGGACGCGCTGGGGCTGGAGCCGGGCGAGCTAGTCGTGGCCTCGGTGACCACCGGCGACCTGCTGGTGGAGACCACCGGGCGCACCGCACGTCGCGGCTGAGCGGGGTCCCCTGCGGCGCCGGCCCGGCGCGTCGACCACAATGGCCGGGTGGGCAGCGACCGGGACGAGTCCGTGACGGACGTCGCACCGCCCTCGGCCGAGGGCGACAGCGCCCCCGTGGGCGCCGGGCCGACGCCCGCCGGGGACGACCCCGCCGAGGTCGCGCGCCAGCGCGAGGAGCGGGCCCGCAAGCGGCTGCGCCAGACCGCGCGCGACATGTTCCTGTCGATGCTCGTCGTGTCCGGTGTCGTCGTGCTGCTCGTGCTGCCGTGGAACCGCGGTTCGGACACGATCGCCACGGTCGACCCGTCGCCGGTCGTGGCGGGCGCGCGCGAGACCGAGCCCTGGCCCGTGCTCGCACCCACCGGTGAGCCCGCCACCTGGCGGTGCACCAGCGCCCGCATCTCCACGGCGGTCGACGGTCAGGACATCGTGCACCTGGGCTACCTCACGCCCGACTCGCTCTACATGGGCCTCGAGCAGTCGGCGACCCAGCAGCTCTCGTTCGTGAGCGACCAGACCCTGCAGGGACGCGAGGACGGCACCGTGCGGATCGGCGACCGCACCTGGACCCGCATGGTCTCCGCCGACGGCACGCACCGCTCGCTGGTGACGAAGGACTCCGGCGCCACCTACGTGGTGCTCTCGACCGCCTCCTGGGACGTCGTGACCGCCTTCACCGCCAGCCTGCGCGCCGGCTGAGGCGCGCCGACGGTGGCGAAGTCCCCAAGAGTGCACCCGACCCCGAAATGTCAGACTCGAGAACCGGCCTCAGAGATGCGTTTGGAGGACTCAGTGCCGGCTCCAGTCCGGAGGACGGGTGTGAGACCAACAGTTCTCAGGGAAGCCGTATCCGGTCATCCCGCCGTCGGCCGGGTCGTCATGTGCTGAGCTGCGGAATGGCACCAGCACAACGTTCGTCGGTAAGGACGGCACATGAGCCCCGTACTTGATCAGCTTGAGCGGTGGGAGGCTGCCATCCACCGCGTCGGAGGTCCCGGGTACTACGTCGGCCAGCCTGGCCTTCGCCCCGACCAGGTCCGGGACTTGCTGGCAAGCCATGGCCTCCAGCCCTCGCCCGAACTGGTCACCTGGTTCACCTGGCACGACGGCGGCGGCGCGCCCCACGCCCAGTTCACTCCACCGTCCCCCTACTGCCTGTGCTCGCTCGAAAGTGCTCTTGCGAGTCGAGCGTTCCTGCTATCCACCAACGCGGACCGGGAACACGTCCCACCGGAACGGCAATACCGGCAACAGTGGCTGCCGATCATGTCGGATCCCGACTTCCTCGTGTACGACTGCACAGATGGGAGCATCTGGTCTGTGTCCGCGTGGGACGAGGAATTCAGCCGGCCAGTGTCGGAGAGTCTTGAAGCCTGCGTGCGCACGTTCTGTGATGCGCTCGACTCAGGCCGGTACCAGCTCAACGGTGGTCAAATTGAGCCGGCCGCTGACGCAGGCGCCCCGGGTGGAGACAGCGTCTATCTACTGATGTAGGGGTCGACCTTCTAACGGCAGCGGACACTGAGCGTCCCGACTCGCCGGTCACGGCGCGCCGGGACTTGCATCCCTATCCACAACCCGAAAGTCATCGAGCCGTCGAGCCATGCCCACACGAGCGTGGCTCTCAACACGTGTTGGGACAGAACACCCCCGGCCGGACCGGACCTTCCCCGTCAACCCCCGTCGGGCGTGGTCGTGCCGCGCGCGGCGTCCAGGCGGGTGCGCGCGTCGTCGAGCCACTGCTGGCAGATGGCGGCGAGCGCCTCGCCGCGCTCCCAGAGAGCGAGCGACTCCTCGAGCGACGTGCCGCCCGCCTCGAGCCGGCGCACGACGTCCGCCAGCTCGTCACGGGCCTGCTCGAAGGACGGGGACGCCGCCGGCTCGGTCATGGGGGCCAGCCTAGGACGGCGGGCCCGGCGGTCGGCTCAGTCGCGCGTCGCGCGGAACTCGCCGCGGCCGACCCGCACGCGCACCTGGGCGCCCGTCGCCACGTCGTCGGCGTCGCGCACGACCGAGCCGTCGGGGGCCTGCACCACGGCGTAGCCGCGGTCGAGGGTGGCCGCGGGCGAGAGCGCGCGCACGCGCGCGCGGACGTGCGCCACGTCGTCCGAGGCCCGGGCCAGCCGGTGGTCGAGCCCGCGCCGCGCGCGGTCGAGCAGGCCCGCCACGGTGTCGGCCCGGGCGGACACCAGCACCGAGGGGTCGGCCAGCACGGGGCGGTGGCGGACGCCGTCGAGCCAGGCGCGCTGCTGCTCGACCCGTCCGCGCACCGCGCGCTCCGCCCGGGCGCGCAGCTCGGCCACGAGCCGCGCCTGCTCGGACATGTCCGGCACGACCCTGCGCGCGGCGTCGGTGGGGGTCGAGGCGCGCACGTCGGCCACGAGGTCGAGCAGCGGCGAGTCCTTCTCGTGCCCGATCGCGGAGACCACGGGAGTACGGCACGCGGCCACGAGGCGCACGAGGCCCTCGTCGGAGAACGGCAGCAGGTCCTCCACGGAGCCGCCACCGCGCGTGACGACGATGACCTCGACGTGCGGCACGGCGTCGAGGTCGCGGATCGCGTCGCAGACCTCCTGCACCGCGCGGGTGCCCTGCACCGCCACCTCGCGGATCTCGAAGTGCACGCCGGGCCAGCGCCGGCGGGCGTTCTCGACGACGTCGCGCTCGGCGTCGCTCGCCCGCCCGCACACCAGCCCGACCGCGCGCGGCAGGAACGGCAGGGGGCGCTTGCGGCCCGCGTCGAACAGCCCCTCGGTCGCGAGCAGGTTCTTGCGCGCCTCGAGCTGGGCGAGCAGCTCGCCGAGCCCGACCGCACGGATCTCGGTGGCCCGGAACGACAGCGTGCCCCGCCCGGGGAAGTACTCGGCCCGCGCGTGCACGACCACGCGCTGCCCCTCCGCGAGCGGCGGGACGCACGAGTCGACGACGCGCGGCTGGGCGGACACGCTCACCGACATGTCGGCCTCGGTGTCGCGCAGGGTGAGGAAGACCAGGCCGGCACCGGGACGCCGGCTCAGCTGCGCCACCTGGCCCTCGACCCACACGGCGCCCAGCCGCGCGATCCAGCCCTCCAGGGCGCGCGCGATGGTGCGCACCGCGGCCGGCCGCTCCGGCGAGGTCTCGAGAGCCATGCGGGGCAGCCTAGGAGACGCAGGTCACGTGCCCGGTGTTCGCGCAGAGCACGACGCGACGGGTCGCGGGCCCGGCGTGCGCACCTACGATGAAGGGGTGACTTCCTCCGAGAGCCCCCGGCGTCAGGTGCTGCTCGCGGCACCCCGCGGATACTGCGCCGGCGTCGACCGTGCGGTCGTGACCGTCGAGAAGGCGCTCGACCTCTACGGCCCGCCGGTCTACGTCCGCAAGCAGATCGTGCACAACAAGCACGTCGTGGAGGAGCTCGAGGCGCGCGGGGCGATCTTCGTCGAGGAGACCCAGGAGGTGCCCGAGGGCGCGCTCGTGGTGTTCAGCGCGCACGGCGTCGCGCCGTCGGTGCACGCCGAGGCCGCCGAGCGCGGACTGCGCACGATCGACGCCACGTGCCCGCTCGTCACCAAGGTGCACCAGGAGGCGCGCCGCTTCGCCGACGAGGGCTACCGCATCCTGCTCATCGGCCACGAGGGCCACGAGGAGGTCGTCGGCACCACGGGCGAGGCGCCCGAGGCGATCACCCTGGTCGACGGTCCGCATCACGTCGACGACCTCGATGTGTCGCCCGACGAGAAGGTGGTCTGGCTCTCGCAGACCACGCTGTCGGTCGACGAGACCGTGGAGACCGTCGACCTGCTGCGGCAGCGGCTGCCGCTGCTGGTGAGCCCGCCCAGCGACGACATCTGCTACGCGACGCAGAACCGGCAGCAGGCGGTCAAGGCCATCGCGCCGCGCTGCGACGTGGTGGTGGTGGTGGGCAGCGGGAACTCCTCGAACTCCGTGCGGCTGGTGGAGGTCGCCCTCGACGCCGGCGCCCGCGCCTCCTACCGGGTCGACAACGCCGACGAGCTCGACGAGCAGTGGTTCGAGGGTGTCGGGACGGTCGGCGTGACGAGCGGGGCGTCGGTGCCCGAGTCGCTCGTGCAGGGCGTGCTGGACTGGCTCGCCGCCCGAGGCTGGGGCGACGTCGAGCAGGTGTCGTCGGCCGACGAGCGGCTGGTGTTCGCGCTCCCGCCGGAGCTGCGCCGCGACCTCAAGGCCGCCGGGCGCGTCTGACCCGGCGCGCCGGCGCCACGGGGGACGTCGTCAGGCGCGACGTCGACGCACCAGCACGATGGCCAGGCACACCGCGGTGGTGCCGAGGATCCACGGCGCATTGGTGGCCAGGGTGCGGAAGAGCGAGAAGCCCTCGCGCACCAGGAAGTTGCCGGTGCTCTGGAGCGTGAGCTGCCCGGCGGTGAGCGCTGCGGCGAGGAACGCCAGCGGCGGCACGACCACCGCGGCCCAGATGTCCGGCCGGCGCACCACGAGGGCCGCGTAGACCGACGAGGCCGCGAGCGCGACACCGGTGATCACCCCGATGTCGTGGCGCAGCAGCGCCTCGAGGAAGGCCGCGATCACGGTGACCCCGCCGACGACGACGAACACGCCGGCGTAGGTGAGGCCGCCGCCGCGGTGCACGCGCGCGGGTGCGGCGTCCGCCTCCACCCGCCGGGCCGGGGTGTAGGCCGGGTCGATGGCCGGGATGGCGTCGAGCGTGGCGGGGCCCTCGGCCCCGGAGGAGCGGTAGAGCCGGCCGGTGTCGACCCGTGGTGCCGGCGCGCTGGACCGGCGCGGGTCGACGACGCCGTCCCACGGGTCCTCGGTGTCGGCGCTCCTCGCGGCCGGGCGGGCGGCCTCCCGCTCCGCGGCGGCCATCGCGGGAGCCAGCGGCGGCACCATCACCGCGCCGAGCGGCAGCTCGTCCTGCGGCGGCTGCCGGTCCGGGGTGGCGATCCGCTCGGGGACGGCCCGGTCCGCGTCGTCGTGCTCGGCGGTGTCGGAGGCCGTTCCGGCGCGGTCCGGCGGCAGGTCCTGGGCGGGCGGCTCCGGCGGCGTCCCGTCGGACTCGCGCGACTCCGCGGGCCCGGCAGGCATGGACCGGGACCCGGGCCCGGCAGGGCGCCCGGAATCGGCTCGGGCGGGCGCGGGGGGCGCGTCCGGGTCGTCGAAGAGGTCGCCGAAGGACGGCGCTCCCCGGTCCTGATCGCTTCCCACGGTGGTCAACCGTACGTGACCGGAGCCGTCTCCTCCGCCAAGGGCGCCGTGGCGAGGTCGGCGAGCCCCCCGTCGCGGGAGGCGACGAGCTCGTCGGCGGCGAGGGGGCGGGTGGCGGTGCTCAGCAGGCGGGGCGGCGCGAGCCCCGCGTCGTCGTCCGCGCCGTCGACCAGGCCGAGGCCGGCGAGGCGCCGCGCGGTGACCAGCACGCGCGACTCGAGCGAGCCCACCGTGGCGTTGTACTGGCCCACGGCGCCGTCGAGCGCGCCGCCCAGCCGGGCCAGGTGGCCGCCGAGAGTCGCCAGCCGGGCGTGCAGGTCGCGCGCGAGCGCATGGACCTCGCGCACGTTGCGCGCGGCCGAGTCCTGCCGCCAGGTGTGGGCGACCGTGCGCAGCAGGGCGAGCAGGGTGGTGGGCGTCGCGATGACGACGTCGCGGGCGAACGCGTGCTCGAGAAGGTCGGGGCGCGCGTCGAGCGCGGCGGAGAGCAGCGACTCGGCGGGCAGGAACAGCACGACGAACTCCGGCGACCCGTGGCGTCGCCAGTAGTCCTTGGCGGAGAGGCGGTCCACGTGGGCGGCCAGCTCCGCGGCGTGGCGCGAGAGCAGCAGCCGCGAGGTGGCGTCGTCGGTCTCCTGCGTCGCGTCGAGGTAGGCCGAGAGCGGCACCTTCGCGTCGACGACGACGTCGCGACCGTCGGACAGGTGCACCACGAGGTCCGGGCGCAGCAGGTCGCCCGCGTCGTCGCGCGTGCTGGCCTGCTCCTCGAAGTCGACGTGCGGCAGCATCCCCGCGGCCTCCACGAGGCGGCGCAGCTGCACCTCGCCCCAGCGCCCGCGCACCTCCGAGCGGCGCAGCGCCGTGACCAGCCGTCCCGTCTGGTCGCGCAGGGCGTCGGTGCCCGCGGCCGTGAGCCGGATCTGCTCGCGCAGCTCGGCCTGGGCCGCCGCGCGCTCGCGCTCGGTGCGCGCGAGCTCGGCCGACATCCGGGTCAGCGAGTCCTGCAGCGGGCGGACCAGGGCGTCCACCGTCCGCTCCTGGTCGCTCGGCGTCCCCCGCCGCGACCGCGGGTCGCGGCGCACGACGGAGAGCACCACGGCGGCGCCCAGCAGCGCGCCGAGGCCCAGGCCGACGACGAGGGCGAGCAGCAGGGGAAGCAGGTCGCTCATGGGTGCGACGGTGCCAGCGACCCCCGACAGCGACGGGACGCCGAGGCCTCGCCCGGCCGTCGCGACACACGAGTTGACGTTGACGCGGCGTCAACCTCTACCGTCGAGACATGAGCACGACGACGGACCGGCCGGGCGAGCGCGCCTGGTCGATCGTGGAGGTCGCGCGCCTGGCGTCGGTGTCGTCGCGGACGCTGCGGCACTACGACGACGTCGGGCTGGTGAGGCCGGCGTTCGTGGGGGCCAACGGCTACCGCTACTACCGGCGTGCGGAGCTGCGGCGGCTCCAGGAGGTGCTCGTGCTGCGCGAGCTGGGCCTGCCGCTGGAGGCGATCGCGCGCGTGCTCGAGGGCACCGGCGACCGCGCCGCGGTGCTGCGCGAGCACCGGGACGCCCTGCTCGCCGAGCGGGACCGGATCTCCCGGCTGGCCGCATCGGTCGGCCGGGTGGTGGCAGAGCTGGAAGGAGGTGAGGAGATGGATCCCGAGGAGATGTTCGACGGCCTCGACACGCCGCAGCAGCGGCGTTACGAGGCGGACCTCGTCGAGAGGTACGGCGAGGGCGTGCGCGAGCAGATCGCGGAGAGCCGGCGCCGGGCCGGCACGATGACCAAGGCCGAGGTGGCCGCGGTCGACGCCGACTACGCCGAGATCGGTCGTCGGCTCGTGCCGCTGATCGACGCCGGAGTCGCCCCCGACGACCCGCGCGTGCTCGACGTGATGGCCGACCACTACGCGATCGTGGCGCGGTTCTGGACGCCGACGGCGGACCAGTACGCCGGGCTGGGCGACCTCTACGTCGACCACCCAGGGTTCTCCCAGGCACGGTATGCCAAGGAGCACCCGATGATGGCCGAGTACCTACGCGACGCCATGGCGGCCTACGCGATCGCCCGGCTCACGTAGCCGTCCCGGCCAGCGGAGGTACCTCCGAGCGCCCGGGAGACCGCCCGGGTGCCTCGTGCCCGGCCGGCGCTCCCCGTGGCCTCCCGTGGGCCTCCGCTGGCCGGGACGGTCGTGGGATCCTCTATCTCGTGATCGAGGGCCCAGGCGGATTCATGGAGATCCAAACGCATGGGCACCGCTGGTCCCTCCATGACGCCTTCCCGGAGGGGCCAAGGTTTGTCGCCGCACTTACCGACGCAGAAGTTGAAGAACTGCGGCGGGCTCTCGCTCTTATCGCACACCTGACGTACCTATCGTCCTGGCCGCTCGTCCTCGCGTCGGCCGATGCCGTGTATGCAGCTATCGCCAAGGCCGCGGAGACGACGCGCGGCGCCTCGCCGACAGCGGCTTTGATCTACCCGGTGAATGCGGCATTCATCGGCTGGTGTCTGATGTTTGAGTCGACCATCAATCACATGCTGGTCGACATCAAGAGACGCTTTGGGGCGAATTCTCCTGAGTACCTGGCGGTTGAGGCAGCCACTAACGAGGCATTCGATACACACCCCGGATACCGGTTCGCGGTCAACCTGAGGAGAGCGATTTCACATGATCGGGTGCCAGAGTTGGGAGGCAAGGCGACCGCTGCCGTCCACTCGGAGACGGGGGAGTCCCGCACCTCCGAATGGCTGATCACGCTCAGCCCCGAATGGTTCGACCGAACAAGGGTTAGCGCGAAGTTCCGCACAGATTTGGACGAACGACTCACGAACAAGGAACCGTTCGTGATCGCCGAGGAGGTTAGCGATGCGATGGAGGGGCTCCACCTAGTCAGAGTCGCGTACATGACGGCATACGCCCGCGAGATGACCGACGCTTCCGACTTGCTCGAACACCTGATGGATCGCGTCCCGACGCGCAGACCTGTCGTCATCGGAGCCGTCCCCGAGGGGACGGGGACGAGATTCGAGTGGGTTCTAACTGGGGAGGCGCGTGCCGTGATCGCGCAGCGGCCTCGAACGGTCGCGATTGACACGCCGCAGCCCCCGGCCTGATCGGCTCGGGGGCTGCGCGGGTTGGTCGGGTCAGACCAGCGTGTAGGCGCTGGCGATCTTGGTGCTGCCGTCCTTGGCGGTGTAGGCGAACCCGGCCTCGGTGATCGTGCCCTCGTAGGTCCAGCGGCCGACCTTCGCGGTCACCTTGCTGGACTTGGTGACGCGCCCCTTGGGGTTGCTGGTGACCAGGTGGGCCATGCCGGGCAGCTGCTGGGTGGCGAAGGTGATCGGGTCGGTGCTGTGCGCCATGCCGCCGTCGAGCACGGTGACCGACGCGCCGAGCCTGGCGGCGGTCTGCAGCAGGCCCTTGGTGCGCGCGTCGTGGCCGGGTGCGAACAGGCGGCGGGTCTCGGCGGTGCACTCGGTCTGCAGGTAGGTCCAGCCGGCCTCGTCGGCAGTCGGGTCGTCGAGGTACCCGCGCTGGCTGGCCGGCAGCGTCTTGGGGTCGGTGTCGCCGGGGATGTCGATGCGGATCTGGCCGCACAGGCAGGGGTGGGGCTCGCGGATCTTGGTGCTGGTCATCGGTGGCTCCTGTCGGGTGGTGGTGGATCGTTCCAAGATCAATTCAAACAGACCAAGATCATCTCTGTCTATGTATAGACGGCCGAGACCCGTTGCGGCTCAACGGGTTTCGGGCACGCAGCCCGGTCTCCGTGCCCCTACGCACAGCGGAGACCGGGCCGCGACGGAGGCTCCACGGGAGGAACGGGCCCGGAGCCTCCGGTCGGTGGGTCAGCCGGCGCGCTGGGCGTGGTGGCTGACGGTGCGGGTCGCCGAGGAACAGGTCGGGCACGGCTTGCCGTCCTCGCGGCAGGTGCTCTCGCCGTCGATGACCTGCAGAGCCAGCCGGCTCTGTCGGGCGTGGTCGGTGCCCGCGTAGGCCAGCAGCGAGTCCGCGCCGATCGCGACGACCCGCGACTGCCGCCAGGCGGCCCGACCCGGCTCGGTGAGGCTGACCTCGATGACGTCCAGCGCGACCATGTTGGTGACGCCGCTGACCGGATCGGTGTAGGTCCGCTCGTAGACGAACCCCGGGCTGACCCCGCACGGCCGGCCGCCCTCGGCCATGGCGACGACCTCGGGGACGTCGAGCGCCTCGGGAGTGAGCCGGGCCAGGGCGTACAGGCCGTCGCGCTGCACCTCCCACTTGGCCACGCGCCCCAAGGGCAGGCGGTCCCCGTCGCCGTGGTGCCACAGCACCGGCACCTTGGGGTTGGCCTTGGCGATGGCGTGGGCCTGAACGGGGGTCAGGGCCAGCGACATGCCGCCCTGCCGGCCCACGGTGGGCACGTTCAGTGGTGCGACGCGCAGCCTGACGAACGGGCCGGTCGTGACGATCAGATCGTCGGTCATCGTGGTGGTCCTCTCCGGGGAACTCGTTGTGCCCCAGCGCATCACGGGCGATGGGTCGCTGGGAAGTAGGCGCGTCGCGGGGCAGGTTCGGACGGCACCGCCCCGCGACGCGGGCGTCAGGCCGCCGACATGCCCAGCGCGGCCAGGTGCGCGGTCTGCGCCTTGGCGTGCTGGGCGATGGTCCGACGACAGGCGACCCCGACGTGCTCGTGCAGGTCGCCCTGGCCGCCCGGCTCAAGGGCCTTGGCGGCCATGACCGCCTGGTCGGCCAGCGACTGCCAGCGACGGGCGACCAGGGTCAGCGCGGCCTCGTCCTCCTCGCTCAGCCCGAAGTCGTACTCGAGCACCGCTGAGGCCCAGAACGAGCGCAGGTCGGACCGGGCCTTCACTCCCCGGCTCAGCGCCTCGCGGTCGTCGGTGCTGGCCACGTCGATGCCCATGGCTGCCGGCAGGTACGCCAGCGCCTGAGCCCGTCGGGCCGCCTCGTCTCGGGCCAGGGCCGCCGCCACCAGGCGCCCGGTGTCGCGGGTCTCGAACCCGCGCTGCCAGTCGGCCTGCGCGTCGAGCACAGCCTGCTCGGCCGCCTTGCGCTCGGCCACGTAGCCGCGCAGCGCCTGACGCGCCTCACCGACTGCGAGGTGCTGGGCCAGCCCCTGCTCGTCGCCGATCGCCAGGCAGAACAGCAGGTCGGCCCGCTCGTCGCTGCCGTAGGGCGACGCCCACTCGGGCACCGCCTCGAAGATCGGCGGGATCGGCGCAGGTGCGACCTCTCGCTGCCGGCGCTTGGGCTTGCGGGTCGTCTCGGGCTTGGTCGTCGTCATGGTGTGTCTCCTTGTGTGCGTTGGGTTCGGTTCGCTTCGGGTTTCGTTGGCCGCATGGCCGAGGTGAGGTCGGAGAGAGGAATGCGCAAGGGCTTCGGGGTGGACCTCCACGCTTGGGAAAAGCGATCACCCGCCCTTCCGGCGCCCCGGCCGGCGCTGTGCGGTGCTCAGGTCGCAGGTCGGGTCGTAGGCGCGGCGGTACAGACAGCCCCGGTGCGCGACCTTGCGTTCGGCGCTCGCCCAAGCCGGGCTCTCGGGACCGGTCTCGATCAACCAGTCGACGGGCTTGTCGCAGTAGACGCACGGCTCGCCCCGCTTGGCTGCTGCCTTGGCCTTGGGGTTCATGACGGGTAGTCCGTGACGTGGGTCGGCACCAGGCCGAGGTGGGATAGGGAGTGGGTTACCGCCCTGGTCCCCGGTGCGCCCAGCCACGCCCAGTCGATGAGGTTGCCCAGCAGCTGCAACATGTGCCGCACGTCGGCCGGGGTCAGCCCATCCGCGCAGCACCAGCACTCGCCCGGCTCGGCGCAGGTCAGGTCCAGGCCGGCGTCACAGCCCCAGCCCGAGTCGGACAGGACGTTGAAGCGCAGGCCGACTCCGCGTATCGCCCAGGCCTCGGCGCGACGGCGCTGGGGTGTCAGCACCGCGACGCAGGCGGTGTCCTCAGTGCTGGCCAGCAGCAGGTCGTCAGGGGTGATCATCGGTCCTCCTCGGGTCGTCCGGGTGGGGTGGTGCCGGGCGGGGACGCACGACCGGGGACGTCCTGGTGTCCCCGGTCGTCACGAGGGCCGGCTCTCGCGGGTCTCCGCGTAGGTAGGTGACCCCCTGCTCCCGCGTAAGAGCCGCCTCGTCCCCGGCACAGCGGCCCCCACGACGACCGGGGACCGTCCCCGTGTCCCCGGTCGTCGTCCCCGGTCGTCAGCCCACCCACGACGGCCCCGTCTCGTAGGTCCGGCTGGCCTTGCCGCTGACCGGGTTCGGCGGCCCCGTGGCCTCGGTGAGCCAGCCCAACTCGCACGCCTTCGCGAGCGCGTCGTGCCAGACCTTCTTGTCGCGCCCGGCCACGGCCTGGCGCAGGGCCTCCCGTCCCAGCCGCTGACCCTCGGCGCGGGCCACCCGGGCCGCCAGCACGTGTGCGACTCGTCGTGCGTCGTGGTCGGCCTTGGCTTCTTCGGTGAGAGCAGCGGCCCGGCCCCTCGCCCGGGCTTTGGCCTCAGCCTCGGCGGCCAGACCCGCTGCTGCTGCGTCACGCAGCGCGGCGGAACGCGAGATCAGCCGGCCGGCGAGCGCCCAGTCGTCCCAGGACACCTGCAGGCGACCGTCGAGCAACCCGAGCAGGCCTGCGAGTCGCAGACGTTGCTGGTTGTCGTGCTCGCCTCCGTCACTCTGATGCTGGTGGCCCTGCCAGACGGCAAGCCGGACCTCGGGTTCGGTCGCCATGACGAGCCGTCCCGGAGAGGTGAGCGCCGAGAACGCGACGGCCTCGCCGGTCACTTCCTCGGGCAGCCGGATCGGCAGAGGAGGGATGACCTGCTCCGGAGGCAGGGCCGGCCACGACGCCCTACCCTCCTCGTCTTGCGCGTCGAACCACAGCCAACGCTGCAGATCCCCGACGTTGGCACCGCCGAACACCTCGGACACCAGGCCCGGCTGGATGCCGGCGAGCACCGCGAGCCGGTAGGTGTCGGCCGCCACGGGTAGGCGCTTCTCGGGATCTCTGTAGTCCGACCCGAGGTCCCCGCCTGACCAGGCGGTGCGCAACTCGGCGCCGAGTGTCGCCCCACCGCGCTCCTTGACCGCGACAACCTGGCCGTACTCGTCCACGAAGGCGAACAGTCGGTAGGCGTGCCGGAGAGGCACGGTCGTTCCCTTGGGCGCCTCGGGATCCGGGTCCTTGGCGCGGTGGGTGTAGCCCGCTGCCAGCCCTTCGCCCGAGCCGAGCCGGTGACGGCCCGCCGACCAGCGCCAGGCACGGCCGACGGCTCCGTTCGCCTCGCTCTTGCTCGCGCCGCTCCTGCCCAGCAGCAACACGAACAGGTTGAGGCAGGTGTCGTTCGTGCCGACCGGTGACGCGACCCGAACCTCGGGCGCGACCTCCGCCGAGGCGCGCGCGAGTACGGCCCCGACCAGCCCCCAGCGACTGAGCCCGCGCGTGCGCCCGACCTGCTCGCACCAGGCCAGCCACGGCCGGGCAGACCACAGGTCCTCGCCCCCGCCCTCCGCGACGGGCTCGTTGCAGCAGGCCTGCATCATCGGGTCGACCGGGGCGATCTTCGGCCGGGCGTCCTGTACCGCCCGCTTGAACTCGGCGCGGGCCTCGTCCTCGCCGCCGTCGCGGTCGGGTGACACAGCGGCCACGAAGGCATCCCGTACCGACCCGAGTGAGGCGAGCAGTCCGGCGTGCCCCTCGGCGTCGGCCGACAGCAGGGCGTAGGTCGCGCGGGTCATCCGGTCGTGCCGTGAGCCCCCGGTCGCGATGTCCGCGACGGCCCGCTCGGACACGCCGGCCATGTAGGTGCACGGCCGGGCTGCCCGGCGCGAGGCTCTCGTGGGGTCTCCGGGCGCTTCGTGGGCCGCCCCGGTCCTCTCGCCCCCGGAGGGACTCTCGTGGCCTCCCGTGGGCCTCCGCTGCCCGGGACGGGCCCACGGGGCCGTGGCCGTCATGAGCCGCGCGGCCTGCGCCGGGCTCAGCACCGGCAGATCACCCACGGCCGGCAGGCGATCCAGCACCTCGCCGGTACGCCGATCGACGGCCTGGTAGGTCGCACCGGACGGGTGCAGCGAGCCGGGCGCCATCGAGTAGCGGTGCCCGAGCCGCAGGGTCTCGACGCCATCGTGCGCGCCCCAGCACCCGGCCTGGTCGTACCCATCGGGCAGCCGGTACCAGCGGTGCCCCGACTCGGGGTGCGTGTCGAGCCGCGCCGAGGTCACCACCGTGAGTGGGAACGGGTCGCCCTCGTTCAGCAGCTGCCAGGTCGCCTTACCGCTCTTGCCGTCGTAGTCGTCCACGTCGAGCACCACGACGCCGGCCGGGATCCGAACCCCGAGGTTGTCCCAGGTCGGATGCTGGGTGACGTACTCGAGCCAATCGGCGTAGCCGAGCAGGTTCGCCGTCGCGCCGGTCCAGCCGGCCGGCGGGCTCTTCTTGCTCGCATGCGGCAGGGGCAGCGGGCCGTACCCGGCCTCGGCCAGCGCGAGCGCCCGGCCCATCAGGCCGTCAGCAGGCAGGACCCCAGCCGTGGTTTCCTGGTCGTGTCCTCGTCCGGGACTGGTGTGCGGTCCCCCGGTGCTCGCGCCGGGGGCCGCGCCGTCCTTAGGCGCCATCGCTGCCACCGACGATCAGCACGTAGTGCGCCGGGTTGACGCAGGTGAGGTTGGCGCACAGCCGGCGCAGCCGATCGCCCTGCACCAGCGGTCCGCGCTCGGCGACCCACACGACCCGCGCGGCCATGTGCGGCCGCGTGGAACCTCGCAGGTTGACGCGAGGGCGGCCGGTGCCGCCGTCCGTCATGTCGCACAGAAGGCAGCCGTCCTCGTCCGTGGTGCGCGCAAGGACACGGCGAGCCGCGTCGAATACGTCGGGGGTCTGAGTGAGGGACTTCGGCTCGTTGCTCACCGCGCACCGACCAGGGCACGGGCGACGCGAGCAGCCTGCTCGGGCGTCGGCTCAGGAGCGGAGTCGATCTGGCGCTCGACCCAGGACGGGTCGGTCACGATGTCCGGAAATGACATGGGGCGGACCTCTCGGATCCGCCCCTGGGCTTGCCGCCGGATGTTCCGGCTCCACCTCGCTGCTCACGGGACCGGGCTGGTTACCCCGCGGCTCTTACCCACAAGGGAAACATGGTGCACCCTCAGCACACAACCAGCGTCGTGTGGCGTGTCGCCAGAGCGGCTCAGCGCCAGGCGATCTCAAGGTCGTGCTCGGTCGGGCGGCGTGGCCGGTTCAGCAGCACGACATGCTCGATCAACTCAGCGATGACGGCGTGCTGCCGCTCGGGATCTGCCAGCCGCTCCCAGGCTTCGGCAGGGTCGGACCCCAACCCGTCCAGCGCGGGTCGCGGCTCCAACGCGGCCTTGGCCTTGGCAATCCGCTCACGCAGCCGCTGGTCCTGTGCGGCGTAGGCCTCGGGCGACAGCCGGCCCTCGGCTGCCAGATCGGCCATGGCGGACAGACGCGCCTCCAATGCCTCGACGTCAGCTGCCGCGCCGCCCACCCGAGCCGGCGCGGCAGCCACGACCTTGGCGCCGTGCCGGCGCAGCCACGCACCCACCGCCGCGATCACGTGGGGCTCGACCAGCGACCGTTGACGACTCGCGCCGCACTCGGGGCACCGGTAGGTGGGCACGCCCTCTCGGGCGCTGGCCCGGCAGGCGCCGAGGCTCCCGTCGGGATGCTGATGCACGACCAGGCCGGACAGCAGCGAGGTGCCCCGGCGTGGCGCACCCTTGCGGCCCTCGTACGAGCGGCGCACCGCCCACCAGGTCGGCTCATCGATGATCGCGAGGCCGTCATCGGCAGGGCCGATCACGTTGCCGTGTCTGATGATCTGCCCGACGTGGCGACCCGACAGCAGGCACGACCGCAGGGACGCGTTGGTGAACTCGCCTCCCGCCGAGGTCCGGAAGCCCTGATCGTTGAGCCACTTGACCTGACTGGTGGTGGACGCTCCCGCCGCGATCGCGCGATACACGGCGGTGAGTGCCGGCGCCTCGGTCTCGTCGGGCACCAGCCCGGCGCGGCTGCCCCGTCGCGGGCGCTCGGGGTTGTCGGCGTCGGGCTCGACCCAACGCCAGCCGAACGTGCGTCTGCCGGAGGGAGTCAGACGGTGCTCGACCTCAGCCCGGTGCGCCTGGTGTGCCTTGACTCGTTCGGATAGGCGGTCGCTGTAGTGCTGGCCGATCGCGCCGAGCATGTTGGCGTGCAGCCGGCCATCTGCTGTTGCTAGGTCGATGTCACCACCCTGTGTCGTCTCGACGCGTACCGGGCCGAGCCGATCGGTCAACTCCACGAGGTCCGCCAGACGCCGGTACAGCCGGTCGCTCGACCACGCCAGTACGACGTCGACGGTGCGCTCATCGACCATCGCCATGAGCCGGTCGTAGCCGGGTCGCTTCGACCTGGCCGACCATGCCGAGCCGACCTCGCGCACGACCTCGACCACCTGGTAACCGCCGCGCTCGGCCAGCGCGCGGCATGCACGCTCCTGGCGATCGAGCCCGGGTGTGTTCGTCTGATCGTCCTTGCGGCTCAGGCGGACGTAGATCGCTGCCCGCTCCGGGCGCCTGCTCCTGGTGGGTGCCATGGGTGCCAGCCTATCGTGCCTAGAAATAGGCCGACCACCCGGACTTCCGGGCGCGCTACGACGCGGAGCACCCGCGCATGGCCGAGTACCTGCGCGACGCGATGGCGGCGTACGCGCTGGAGCGGCTGGCGTAGGCCGGGGCGAGGGCTGCAGACCTCGCCCCGGACCGCCGCGCGTGGTCGGGCGCACTCGCCCGTGCCACCTAGACTCTCGCCCCGTGGCTCTCACCATCGGCATCGTCGGGCTCCCCAACGTGGGGAAGTCCACGCTGTTCAACGCGCTGACCAAGAACGAGGTCCTGGCGGCCAACTACCCGTTCGCGACGATCGAGCCGAACATCGGGGTGGTCGGCGTCCCGGACCCGCGGCTCGACGTACTCGCGCGCATCTTCTCCTCGGAGCGCACGCTGCCGGCGACGGTCTCGTTCGTCGACATCGCGGGGATCGTCAAGGGCGCCAGCGAGGGGGAGGGGCTCGGCAACAAGTTCCTCGCCAACATCCGCGAGAGCGACGCCATCTGCCAGGTGATCCGCGTGTTCAGCGACCCCGACGTCGTGCACGTCGAGGGTCGGGTGAGCCCGAAGGACGACATCGAGACGATCAACACCGAGCTGATCCTCGCCGACCTGCAGACCCTCGAGAAGGCGCTGCCCCGCCTGGAGAAGGAGGCGCGGCTCAACAAGGACCGGGCCGCCGTCCTCGAGGCAGCGCGCGAGGCGAACGAGGTGCTCTCCGCCGGCACCACGGTGTTCGCCGCCGGGCTCGACCGCGGGCCGCTGCGCGAGCTGTTCCTCCTCACGGCCAAGCCGTTCCTCTACGTCTTCAACGTCGACGCCGACGAGCTCGCGAACGAGTCGCTCAAGGACGAGCTGCGCGCGCTGGTGGCGCCGGCCGAGGCGGTGTTCCTCGACGCGAAGACCGAGGCCGACCTCGCCGAGCTCGACGACGCGGAGGCGCTCGAGCTGCTCCAGTCGATCGGCATGGAGGAGTCCGGCCTCACCACGCTGGCCCGCGTCGCGTTCGACACCCTCGGGCTCCAGACCTACCTCACCGCAGGGCCCAAGGAGTCGCGGGCCTGGACCATCCCCAAGGGCGCCACCGCGCCGCAGGCGGCCGGGGTGATCCACACCGACTTCCAGAAGGGCTTCATCAAGGCCGAGGTCATCTCCTTCGACGACCTCGTCGACGCCGGGTCCGTCCACGAGGCCCGGGCCCGCGGCCGCGCCCGCATGGAGGGCAAGGACTACGTCATGGCCGACGGCGACGTCGTGGAGTTCCGCTTCAACGTGTGAATCGGTAGAGGGCCGCGGGGCAGAGCGTCGCTGGTCCCCGTCAGGCTGCACAGTCGAGAACCGACTGCACCGTGGACGAGCCGTCTACGGCAAAGTTCTAGTTTCGGATCTGACCGAATGCTATCGTTTCAAATATGGACCTATCGGATCCGACACGCTCCGTCACCTCGACCCTCGACGGGCCGGTGCTGGCAGTCATGGCGGCGGTCGGGAAACCGCTCACGGTGGGGCAGGTCGCCGAGCTCGCAGTTCGGGGCTCTGAGATCGGGGTCCGTCGTTCGTTGGACCGGCTCGTCAGCCAAGGCATCATCCGTGCCCAGATCATCGGCCGGACCCAGGTGTACGAACTCAACCGCGAACACCTCGCGGCCAGCGTCGCGGTCATTCTCGCGGGCCTGCGCAACGAGCTGTGGCGACGGCTCCGCGAAGAACTGCAGACCTGGACGGTCCGTCCGCTCGTCGCGACCGCGTTCGGATCCGTTGTCCGGGCCGACGGTGACGAGGCATCCGACATCGACCTGCTCGTGGTGCATCCGCCGTTCCTTGGCGAGACCCCAGCCCGGAAACTGCCACAGTCGACCATGCAGCAGATCACCGACCTGGTCGCACAGCTCGCGTACCGGCCGTCCGAGCCCGACGCGGCCGGTACGTGGCAGACCCAGCTCGACCGGCTCCGGGACAGGGTCGAGGCGTGGACCGGGAACCAGGTCCAGATCGTCGACCTCGACGTGTGGTCCTGGCAGCGCCCTGACCCAACGCTCGAACCGCTGCTGGCGAACATCCGGGCCGACGGCATCGACCTTGTGAGCCCCACGACGCCGAGCCTGACTGGGGCCGGCCGTGGCCGGTAAGCGACGGACCGCACCCGCTGACCGGGCCGCTGCCCGAACCCGGCAGCAGTCAGCAGCCGCCTACCTCGAGGTGGCGCAGCTCGCAGTCGGGGACGACCGCGCCGCTATGCCTGGCGTCGCTGCCGGGCTCGCAGTCCTGGCCGGGATCGCCGCATCGGACGCGATCTGCGCGGCCCGGCTCGGCGAGATCCATCGCGGAGACGACCACCGCGCAGCCGCTGACCTTCTCGCCGGCGCCGTGCCGGACGGGACGAAGCTGTCCGCCACGTTCAAGCGGCTCATCGACCTGAAGGACGAGGCCCACTACGGCGTCATGCTGATCCCGACCCAGCGGGCCCGCCACGCGATCCGATGGGCTGCCACCCTGGTGTCGCGAGCGCAGGAGGAGACCGAACGCTGAACTGCGACACCGAGCCCGGGTGGCAGGGCTGCGCCCTGGAGGACGGCGACCCCGTGACGGCCCGCTTCGATGGGATGGCGATGACGTTGCGGCTGACCGACGAGGAGGACCGCGCCCTGGAGGCGCTGGCCCGAGCCGAATGGGTGAGCAAGCAGGAGGCCGCGATCCGCGCGATCACCGATGCCGCCGCCCGGCGGGTCCACGAGGACCACGTGCGCGAGCTGTCGGCGTCGGCACGTGAGCGCCACGCCCAGCTGCTGGAGCGGCTCGGCAGGTGACCACCTACCTGACCCTCGAGGACCTGCTGGCCCTGGTCGGGGACCTCGGGGTCGGACCCGTGCGCGATCTCGGGCTGCTCGACTCGGCGGCGCACCGCCCGACGACGTCGCTCTACGGGCACGAGGCCTACCCCACCCTGGACTCCAAAGCGGCGGTCCTGCTCGACTCCCTCGTCGGCAACCACGCTCTCGTCGACGGCAACGAGCGGCTGGGCTGGCTGGCGGTCGTCGTCTTCTACGGGCTCAACGGGATCGACCTCGACGCGCCGGACGACGACGCCTTCGATCTCGTGGTCGGTGTCGCGTCCGGTCAGATCGGGGCCGAGGGGGCCGCCGAGCGGCTGGGGCGCTGGCGAGCACGCCGCTCCGGACGTCGGTAGGTCTCCGCGCACCCGTCGGGTGGCAGAAGCGAGTCGGTGCGCGCCATGCGGCGCGACCCCGAGCACGGCTCGGGCTGCCGGGTTCCAGGCTCTGCGCCATACGGGCGTGTCCCGGACGTCGGGCGTCCGAGGGCCGGTACGGTCGCGGCCGTCAGGCGGATCACGGGGGAGGACGCATGGACGAGCCGCGCGGGTACCAGGTCGGCGACGTCGCGAACGGCTACCGGTGGAACGGCACGTCGTGGGAGCCGGTGCCACCGCCTTCCCCCACCTCGGCGGGCGCCCCGCCCCTTCTCCCGCCGCCGGTGATGGGGGTGCCGACCCCCGTGCCGACCACCACGCCCGCCCAGGCGGCCTCGGGCCTGTTCTGGGCCGGGGTCGCCGTGGCCCTGGCGGTGTCGGCGATCACCTACTTCGCCCTGCACTCCGACAGTGGCGGCATCTTCTGGTTCGGCGGGTACTTCCTCACGGTCGGACTGTGGCGCCGCGCGTACGCGCGGGCGAAGGCCGCCGAGTCGCGCTCCGGCACCAGGCTGAGTCAGCCGGCCCGCGCGATCGCTGGAGTGGTGGGCGGAGCGGTGGTCGTGCTCGCGATCGGCATCTCGCTGGCGTGGATCGGCAGCTACAACCAGCCCCACGGGCTGACGGACAAGGTCGGCTCCTGCTGGACGGACAACGGCACCACGGTGTCGCTGGTGGACTGCGCCGATCCCAACGCCGACTACGTCGCGGTGTCGATCGTGTCGACCGGCTCGGAGCGGACCACGTGCCCGTCCGAGGCGATCGGCAGCGTCACCGTGAGCGGGCACCCGGACAGCTCCCTGTGCCTCGACCGGCGGGGTGCGGCCGGCGCCGGCACGCCCTGACGCCCCCGACCTCTCCGCACACCGGACGCGACACCCCCCAGGTGGGGGGTGTCGGCAGTCACGCGCCGTTCCGCTCCACCCGTTCGGGTCAGTTCGTGTCGGACGGTGACCACATGCATGCGCTGCGTCGAGGTCTACGCCGTCCCGCGCGTCCCACAGCGCGCAGAGTCACCCGGAGGTGATCGCCGTCCCAACGGGGGGTGACCGCAGGAACTCACGTGCGCCGCCCACGTCGCGCACCGTGACGTCCGGCGACGAGGTCGAGTGCCGCAAGTTCCGCACATGCCGCGACCCCCCGTGCCACGATGCGCCGGTCCGTTCCCCACCTCCGGAGGAAAGGCTCTCGATGAGGCCCAGAACATGGCTGCGCGCAGGTGCAGCCGCTCTCCTGATCGCCCCGCTCTGCGCGGTCACCGCCGCCAGCGGGGCAGCGGCTGACGACGGTCACTCGCTGACGCTCAAGGAGAAGCTGACCCCGACCTCGACCGTCAGCGCGGACAAGGCGGACACCAGCCGCCTGGCGCAGACCGACCGGTCCCTGCTCGGGCGCAAGGACTCCACGCCCGTGCCGGTGATGATCAAGCTCGACTACGACTCCGTCGCCACCTACGACGGCGGCATCAACGGACTCGCCGCCACCAGCCCGTCCGTCACCGGCCGCTCGCTGCGCGGCTCGTCGACGGAGCGGGCCTACGAGGCCTACATCGGCGGTCGCGAGAAGCACTTCCGCACCGACCTGAAGTCCGCGGTGCCCTCGGCGAAGCTCGGGCGTTCGCTGAAGCTGGTCTACGGCGGTCTCGCGGCAGTGGTGCCGGCCAACCAGATCGACAAGCTCGTCTCGATGCCCGGCGTCGTCGCCGTGCAGAAGGACAGCCTGCGCCACCCGCTCACCGACGCGAGCACGCAGTTCATCGGTGCCGACTCGCTCGACAGCGCGCTCGGCGGCGCGCCCAACGCCGGCAAGGGCGTCATCTTCGGCTCGCTCGACTCGGGCGTCTGGCCGGAGCACCCGTCGTTCGCCGACAACGGCAACCTCTCCGCGCCGCCGGCGAAGGCCGACGGCACGCCGCGCACCTGCGACTTCGGCCCGGACCCGCTGACCAACCAGCCGTTCACGTGCAACAACAAGCTGATCGGCGGCGCGGGCTTCCTGTCCACCTACAACGCGGTGGTCGGCGGCGAGGTCTACGGCGACACCGCGCGCGACTCCGACGGCCACGGCACGCACACCGCGTCCACCGCCGCCGGCGACGTCGTCGCCTCGGCCAAGGTCTTCGGCGTGGAGCGCGGTCCCATCCGCGGTGTCGCGCCGGGCGCCTGGATCTCGGTCTACAAGGTCTGCGGCAAGGACGGCTGCTTCAGCTCGGACTCCGCGGCTGCCGTCCAGCAGGCGATCCTCGACGGCGTCAACGTCATCAACTTCTCGATCTCCGGCGGGTCCAACCCGTACACCGACCCGGTCGAGCTCGCGTTCCTCGACGCCTACGCCGCCGGCGTGTTCGTCGCGGCGTCCGCGGGCAACAGCGGGCCCGGGGCGGGCACGACCGACCACGTGTCGCCGTGGGTCACCACGGTCGCGGCGTCGACCCAGACGCGTGAGTTCTCCTCGACGATCACGTTCCAGTCCGGTGCCGACACGCTGCAGGTCGAGGGCGCCTCGATCATGGGCGGCGTCGCCGACCAGACCCCGGTCGTGATCGCAGGCGACGCGCCGTACAACGACGCGCTGTGCCAGAAGACCGACCCGGCGCCCGATCTCTACGCCGGGAAGATCGTGGTCTGCAAGCGGGGGTCGAACGCCCGCGTCGACAAGGGCTACAACGTCCTGCAGGGCGGCGCCGTGGGGATGATCCTCTACAACCCCACGCTCGCCGACGTCGAGACCGACAACCACTGGCTGCCGGCGGTGCACGTGGCCGACGGCACCGCGATGATGGCGTGGCTCGGGTCGCACAGCGACGTGACCGCGGCCTTCACCCCGGGCGTCAAGAAGGACGGCCAGGGCGACGTCATGGCCTCGTTCTCCTCGCGCGGCCCGGGCGGGCTGGGCATCAAGCCGGACATCACGGCGCCCGGCGTCCAGATCCTCGCGGGCCAGACGCCCACGCCGGACTCCACCACGAGCGGCCCGGCCGGCCAGTACTACCAGGCCATCGCGGGCACCTCGATGTCCTCGCCGCACATCGCGGGCTCGGCCATCCTCGAGAAGGCCCTGCACCCCTCGTGGACGCCGGGGCAGATCAAGTCGGCCCTCATGACGACGGCGAAGACCAGCGTCGTCAAGGAGGACGGCACCACGCCGACCGACCCGTTCGACGACGGCAGCGGGCGCGTCGACCTCACGCAGGCCGACAACCCCGGGCTCACCTTCGACGAGACGGCCGCCAACATGGCGGTGCTCGGCGCCGACAAGGTGCACGCGATCGACCTGAACCTCCCGTCGATCGACGCACCCGTCATGCCGGGCACGGTGACGACGTACCGCACCGCGGTCAACGTCACCAACCGCACGCAGGAGTACCGCGTCTCCACGACCGCGCCGAAGGACAGTTCCATCTCGGTGTGGCCGCGCGAGTTCGAGGTGCGTCCCGGCCGCTCGGTCACGCTGCGGATCACCATCTCGTCGACCGCCCCGACCGCGCAGTACTTCGGCGAGGTCCGGCTCAGCCCCAAGGGCCGGTCCGGCCTGCCGCAGCTGCACCTGCCGGTCGCGTTCGTCCCGCAGCAGGCCGACGTCAACCTGACGAGCACCTGCGACGCGGACACCCTGGTGCACCACGCCACCGCCACCTGCACGATCACGACGACGAACAACTCGCCGTCCGACGCGGTGGTCTCCACGGCGTCGCGGGTCAGCAACAAGCTGCGGATCGTGTCCGTCTCGGGTGCGACGCGCCACGGTGACACCGTGACCGCGCCGACCGTCACCCTCGGCGGGTCGCACCCCGGCGTGCCCACCACCGCAGCGGGCTCGAGTCCGGCGGGCTTCCTGCCCCTGCAGCTGTTCGGGGCGACGCCGGACGCCATCGGCGACGAGGACATCGTCAACTACGACGTGCCCGAGTTCGTCTTCAACGGCCGGACCTACACCAGTGTCGGTGTGGACTCCAACGGCTACCTCGTGGCCGGCGGCGGCACCTCCACCGACAACGACTGCTGCAGCAACGTCGTGATCGGCGACCCGGCGACGCCGAACAACGTGATGGCGCCGTTCTGGACCGACCTCGACGGCACGCACTCCGACGGCATCAGGGCCACCGTCCTGACCGACGGGGTGGACAGCTGGATCGCGATCCAGTGGGACGTCAACGTGTGGGGCACCACCGACACGCGGACCTTCCAGGTGTGGATCGGCGTCAACGGCACGCAGGACGTGTCGTTCACGTACTCCGGCGCGCAGGCCGACCCGAACGGCCAGGCGTGGGCGGTCGGTGCCGAGAACTCCGAGGGCGCGGGCGTGGGCTACGCCTCGCTCCCGGACGGCAGCGACCTCGGGGTCACCAGCACGCCGCCGACGCCGGGCGGGTCGCAGACCTACACGGTGACGGTGCGCGGCCAGGGCCGCGGCACCGGGCGGATCACCAGCTGGATGAACTCGCCCAACGTCTCGGGCACGACCATCGTGTCCAGCGACATCCGGGTCCGGTAGGACCACGACACCAGGAGGGCCCGTCCACGCGGATGCGTGGGCGGGCCCTCCTGCGTGCGCTCTCAGCCCGTCGGGTGCTCGAGGCGGTCGGGCACCACGGACACGACCTCGGGCTGCGCGGCCAGGAGGCCGGCGTCGGACGCGTCGTGCAGGACGACGACGACGCGGCCCGGGGGCAGCTCGCGGACGAGCCGCGCCCCGGGCACGCGCGCCACGACGGCCGCGGCGTCCTCGACCGGCACCGCGAGGGTCGCGATGACGACGGGGGGGACGCGGCCGGCCACGGCTCAGGCGACCGGCACCGGCGGGATCGTCGCGAGCCCCGCAGCGAACCGCTCCGGGCTGACCTCCTCGTCGACCATCCGGCCGTTGAGGTAGTCGTCGTAGGCCGCGAGGTCGAAGTGCCCGTGGCCGCACAGCGCCGTGAGGATCACCGTCTCCTCGCCCGTCTCCTTGGCCTTCATCGCCTCCTGCACCGCGAGCGCGAGCGCGTGCGTCGGCTCCGGCGCCGGGACGATGCCCTCGGTGCGGGCGAACTGCACCGCGGCGGCGAAGCACTCGGTCTGCGGCACCGCTCGCGCCTCCATGAGCCCGAGCTCGTACACGTGGGAGATCAGCGGCGCCATGCCGTGGTAGCGCAGGCCGCCCGCGTGGATCGGGTCGGGGATGAAGTCGTGGCCGAGCGTGTGCATCTTCATCAGCGGCGTCATGCCCGCCGTGTCGCCGAAGTCGTAGGCGTACACGCCGTGCGTGAGCGACGGGCACGACGCCGGCTCCGCCGCGATGATCCGCGGTGACATCCGGCCGGCGAGCTTCTCGCGCAGGAACGGGAACGACAGACCGCCGAAGTTCGAGCCGCCGCCCGTGCAGCCGACGATGTGCGTGGGGGTGTCGCCGGCCTTCGCCAGCTGGAGCAGCGCCTCCTCGCCGATGATCGTCTGGTGCATGAGCACGTGGTTGAGCACGCTGCCCAGCGAGTAGCGCACCGTGGGGTCCGACGCCGCGACCTCGACCGCCTCGGAGATCGCGATGCCGAGCGAGCCGCTCCGGTTGGCGGGGTCGGCCCCGAGCCGCCGCCCGGCCTCGGTGAGGTCGGAGGGCGAGCGGTGCACGGTGCCGCCGAAGGCCTCGATCATGAGCCGCCGGTAGGGCTTGGAGTCGTACGACGACCCCACCTGCCACACCTCGCACTCGAGGCCGTACAGCGCGCAGGCCAGGGCCAGCGCCGTGCCCCACTGGCCGGCTCCGGTCTCGGTGGTGAGCTTCCGGACGCCCGCCTTCTTGTTGTAGTAGGCCTGCGGCACGGCGGTGTTCGGCTTGTGCGAGCCGGCCGGCGAACCGCCCTCGTACTTGTAGTAGATGCGCGCCGGCGTCCCGAGCGCCTCCTCGAGCCGGTGGGCGCGGAAGAGCGGCGAGGGCCTCCACTGGCGGTAGACGTCGAGGACGCCGCCGGGGATCTCGACGTACCGGTCCTGCGAGACCTCCTGGAGGATCAGGTCCATCGGGAACAGCGGCGCGAAGTCGTCCGGGCCGGCCGGCTCGAGCGTGCCCGGGTGCAGCGCGGGCGGCGGCGGGCTCGGCAGGTCCGGGACGAGGTTGTACCAGCGCGTGGGCATCTCGTCCTCGTCGAGCACGTACTTGTGCCGGCGCACGGCGTCGTCCATGGGTCACCCTTCCTCGTCCAATCCCCGTCCGGCACGGTGCCGACACGGGGACCGTAGTGGCGAGGCGGCGTCAGCGCCCGGCGATCGGCCCGCCGGCCGGGACGTCGCGCGGCACGACGATGCGCGCGACGCCGGAGTCGAGGTCGACCCGGCTGCGCGGCGGCGCGGCGTCGCCGGGTTCCTCGCGGTCGAGCTCGACGAACTCGTCGTGCTCCCGCTTGTGCCGCGTGCCCGGGGCGAGGACGAGCCCGAGGGCGTCGAAGCCGATCGCCGCCACGGTGGACGCCTGGGTCGCGGACCCGCGCCGGCGCCGGTGCCGCGACACCGCGGCCTCGACGGCCGCGGCGACGACGAGCAGCACGACCAGCCCCGGAAGGGTCATCGCCGCGAGCATGCTCATCACGCACCGCCCTGCGCCGTGGCGATCGCGTGGATCCGGTGGGCGAGCTCGACGTCGAGCTGGGTGACACCGCCGGCGTCGTGCGTGGTGAGCGCCAGGTCGAGCCGCCGCCACCGCACGTCGATGTCCGGGTGGTGGTTCATCTCCTCGGCCACCACGGCGACCTCGTCGACCACCCGGATCGCCGTGGGGAAGTCGGGCAGGGTGTAGCTGCGGCGCAGCACGTCGACGTCGCCGGACCAGCCGGGCAGGTCGCCGAGCTGGCGGGCGACCTCGTCGAGGTCGAGCCGTCGTGCCACGGACCCAGGGTCGCACGCCCGCGGCCGCATGGCAGAGTCGCCGCGTGAGCGAGCCCACCCACCGCACCGCCGACGGGCGCCTCGTGGTGGTCGCCGCCGCGGTCGAGCGTGCCGGCCGGCTCCTGGCGGCCCGGCGCACCCGGCCCGCGTCGGTGGCCGGGGGCTGGGAGCTGCCGGTCGGCAAGGTCGAGCCGGGGGAGGACCCGGCCAGGGCGCTCGTGCGCGAGCTGCGCGAGGAGCTCGCGGTGGACGCCGAGGTCGTGGGGTCGGTCCCCGGGCCCCTGGCCGGCGACTGGCCGCTGGACGACACGGCGGTGCTGCGCGTCATGCGGGTGCGGATCGGCCGCGACGAACCGGCACCCGCGGTGGCCCACGACGAGGTGCGCTGGCTGGCACCCGACGAGCTCGGCGCGGTCGCCTGGCTCGCACCCGACGTGGCCCCGGCGGCCGCGGCCGCGGCGCGCCTCGACACCTGGGTCGACTTCCCCTCGGGAGCGACGGAGGGCGCCGGCCGCGTGCTGCGCGCGGACCCGCTGCCCGACGGCCGCGTGGGGGTCGTCGTCGACCGCACCCCCTTCCACCCGCTCGACCACGGCTGGCCCGACCAGCCCGGCGACGTCGGCACCCTCGACGGCGCGGCGGTGCTCGACTGCCTCACCGGTGCCGTGGACGACCTCGGCGCCCTGACGGTGGACGCCGCGATCGACGTCCGGCGCGGCGACCCCTCGCGCACCTGGGTGGTCGTGCACGTGGTCGCCGCCGCCGACGCACCCTCGCCGGGCGACGTGGTGGCGCTGCGGGTCGACGCGCAGCGGCGCACGGAGCTGTCGCTGGGGCACTCGGGGTGCCACCTGGCCGCGCTCGCGCTCAACGAGAGCACCGCGCGGTTCTGGGCCAAGGAGCCGCCGCGCCGCGACTCGCGCGGCTTCCCGTTCCTCGACCAGCTCGCGATCCAGGTCTCGCGCATCTCCGCGCGGTCGTCGTACGACGCCTACCGCGCCGGTCGGTCGCTGCGCAAGGCGGGCTTCGACGCCGCCGCGTTCCTCGAGGAGCGCGAGGCGGTGGTGGCGCAGGCGCACGGGCTGCTCGACGCGTGGGTGGGCCTCGACGCCGTCAGCCGCGTCGACGTCGACGGCGACCCCACGCTGTCGGCCCGGCGCCGCTGGGTCTGCGACGTGCCGGGCGGGCCGGCCCTGATCCCGTGCGGGGGCACGCACGTGGCGCGCACGGGCCGGCTGGGGCGGGTGCGGCTGGGGCTCGAGCCCACGGACGAGGGCTTCGAGGTGCGCACCACGGTCGGCTGAGCGGCCCCCGGACGCGGCCGGCGCCGCTCGCGACGGTCGGGAGGCCCCCGCGGCGCCGGTAGACTCACGGACCGATCCCCGCTCGAGATTCCCGAGGTCCCCCATGCCTGCCCACGGCCCGGCCGTCCGTCACGACCTGCGCAACGTCGCGATCATCGCGCACGTCGACCACGGCAAGACCACGCTCGTCGACGCCATGCTGTGGCAGTCGGGCGCCTTCACCGCGCACCAGGCCGAGGAGGGATCGGTCCAGGAGCGGGTGATGGACTCGATGGACCTCGAGCGCGAGAAGGGGATCACGATCCTCGCCAAGAACACCACGGTGCGGTACTCCGGCGAGGGCGCACCCGAGGGCGGGGTGCTGTTCAACATCATCGACACCCCCGGCCACGCGGACTTCGGCGGCGAGGTCGAGCGCGGCCTCGAGATGGTCGACGCCGTGCTCCTGCTCGTCGACGCGAGCGAGGGCCCGCTCCCGCAGACCCGCTTCGTGCTGCGCAAGGCGCTGCAGAAGCGGCTCCCGGTGATCCTGCTGGTGAACAAGGTCGACCGGCCCGACGCCCGCATCGCGGAGGTCGTGGACGAGACCTACGAGCTGTTCTTCGACCTCGACGCCGCCGAGGACCAGATCGACTTCCCCGTCGTGTACGCCTCGGCCAAGGCCGGCCGCGCCTCGCTCAACCGCCCCGAGGACGGCGGCATGCCGGACAGCGAGGACCTCGTGCCGCTGTTCCGCACCCTGCTCGACACGGTGCCGGCGCCGTCGTACGACCCGGACCTCCCGCTCCAGGCGCACGTGACCAACCTGGACTCCTCGCCCTACCTCGGGCGCCTGGCCCTGTGCCGGGTGCACTCGGGCACGCTGCGCAAGGGCCAGCAGGTGGCCTGGTGCCGGCAGGACGGCTCGATCGAGCGGGTCAAGGTCACCGAGCTGCTCACCACCGAGGCGCTCGAGCGGGTGCCGGCGGAGAGCGCCGGCCCGGGAGAGATCGTCGCCATCGCGGGCATCTCGGAGATCACCATCGGCGAGACCCTGGCCGACCCCGACGACCCGCGCCCGCTGCCGCTCATCACCGTCGACGAGCCGTCCATCTCCATGACCATCGGCATCAACACCTCGCCACTGGCCGGGCAGAGCGGCAGCAAGCTCACCGCCCGCCTGGTCAAGAACCGGCTCGACGCCGAGCTCGTGGGCAACGTGTCGATCCGCGTGCTGCCCACCGAGCGGCCCGACACCTGGGAGGTGCAGGGCCGCGGCGAGCTCCAGCTCGCGATCCTCGTGGAGATCATGCGCCGCGAGGGCTTCGAGCTCACCGTCGGCAAGCCCCAGGTGGTCACCCGCGTCGTGGACGGTCGCGTCCACGAGCCCATGGAGCACCTCACCGTCGACATCCCCGAGGACTACCTCGGCGTCGTCACCCAGCTGATGGCGCTGCGCAAGGGCCGCATGGAGCAGATGGTCAACCACGGCACCGGCTGGGTGCGGATGGAGTACATCGTGCCCGCGCGCGGGCTGATCGGGTTCCGCACCGAGTTCCTCACCGAGACCCGGGGGACCGGGCTGCTGCACCACGTGTTCCACAAGTACGAGCCCTGGCACGGCGAGCTGCGCACCCGGCCGACCGGCTCGCTGGTGGCCGACCGGCGCGGTCCCACGACCGGGTTCGCCCTGGCCAACCTCCAGGAGCGCGGGACCCTGTTCGTCGGGCCCGGCACCGAGGTCTACGAGGGCATGATCATCGGCGAGAACTCCCGGGCCGACGACATGGACGTCAACCCCACCAAGGAGAAGAAGCTCACCAACATGCGCCAGTCCTCCGGCGACGTGCTGGTGCCGCTCATCCCGCACAAGCAGATGTCGATGGAGCAGGCCCTCGAGTTCTGCCGCGAGGACGAGTGCATGGAGGTCACGCCGGCCACGGTGCGCATCCGCAAGGTGGTGCTCGACCAGACCGAGCGGGGCCGCGCGGCCGCCCGGGCCAAGCGCGGCAGCTGACCGCGCACCGGCCCCGGAGCCGGTACGGATAGAGGTCGCGGCCCTCGCCGGGCATCCGTTCAGCGGACGCCGTGGGGGGTGACCTGGCACGACGCCGGGAACCGCCCCGCGAGGGCCTCCGGAGGGCGTCGTCGCTGGTCGCGCGTTACGACGAGGGGTCCGGCAGGTGTCGGAAAGGTCCCGATTCCACCCGAGGCGGTCACGATCCGGTCACGGGCAGGGGTGGCGCTTTCTCGACCCCCTCGCATGACGTAGGTTTCGCGAGGTCTGAGGTGTGGGGGACGCCACGAACCCCGAGTCGGCGGTCGTCCCGCGGACCCACGTCCTGACAGCAAGATCTCCGGGATTCGGACAGGAAGGCGCCTCGTTCTCCATGGCCACTGCCCTCGACACCGAGCCCTCGGCCCCGACCGAGAGCCCCGTCCCTGAGGAGATCCAGGGCCGCTCGCTGTCGGCGATCGCCTGGGGCCGGTTCCGTCGGGACAAGGTGGGCATGTGGGCCCTCGGCGTCCTGATCTTCCTGCTCCTCGCGGCGCTGCTCGCGCCGGTCATCACCAACCTCATGGGCCTCGACCCCTACTCGCTGAACCCGGACGCCCTCGACAAGGCCAACGGCGGCGTCCCGGCCGGCTGCGGCCTGCCCGACTCGGGCTTCTTCTGCGGCATCTCGTGGGAGCACCCGTTCGGCGTCGAGCCCGGCACCGGGCGCGACCTGTTCGCGCGCATGCTCTACGGCCTGCGCATCTCGCTGCTCATCGCGTTCTCGGCCACGACGATGACCGTCCTGCTCGGCACGCTGTTCGGCACGATCTCCGGCTACCTCGGCGGGCGCACCGACAACGTCATCGGCCGGTTCATGGACCTGATCCTGGCCTTCCCCCAGCTGCTGATCATCCTGGCGCTGTCCGGGGTGCTCACCCAGCGGCTCGAGGCGCTCGGGGTGCCGGAGGGCAACCCGGCCCGCATCACCTACCTGATCCTCGTGCTCAGCGTCTTCGGCTGGCCCTACCTCGCCCGCATCGTGCGCGGCCAGGTGCTCAGCGTCCGGGAGCGCGAGTTCGTCGAGGCGTCGGTGGCCATGGGCTCGGGCACGCGCCGGATCCTGTTCAAGGAGATCCTGCCGAACCTGTGGGCGCCGATCATGATCTACGCGACGCTCACGCTGCCGACCTTCATCGCGACCGAGGCGGCTCTGTCGTTCCTCGGCGTGGGCCTGCTGCCGCCGACCCCCAGCTTCGGCGCCACCCTGGCGGACTCCGTCACCTACATGAGCATCATCCCGTCCTACCTCCTCATCCCGGGCACGCTGCTCGCGATCCTCGTCGTGGCCTTCAACCTGGTCGGCGACTCGGTGCGCGACGCGCTCGACCCCCGGGCCGGACGGGTCTGACCGATGAGGAGATCACCCGATGTCCGCGCGCGCCGGGCGGGGCGAACCCCTGCTCTTCTCGCGCGGCTCACATGCCGAGGCTCGGACCTCGGCGGACAACCAGGAGGAGAAATGGGCAAGGCCAGGCCGGGCGTGCGCGCTGCCGTGGTCCTCGCAGTGGGAGCGCTAGCGCTCTCGGCCTGCGGTGGCGGCAGCAGCGCGAGCCCTAGCGGCTCGGAGTCGTCGGGGGCAGCCGGTACCCCGACGAAGGGTGGGAAGATCACCTACCTCGAGATCGGCGAGCAGTTCAACAACGTCGACCCCCAGCGGGTGTACACCGGTGAGGACCTCGCGTTCTTCTCCGGGACGATCTTCCGCACGCTGACGGCGTACAAGTTCTCGCACGACCCCAAGGAGGGCACCTCCGTCGTGCCCGACCTCGCCACCGACACGGGCACCGTGGCCGACGGCGGCAAGACGTGGAGCTTCACGCTCCGCGACGGGGTGACGTTCGAGACCGGTGACCCGATCACCTGCGCCGACATCGCCTACGGCGTCTCGCGCACGTTCGCCACCGACGTCATCACCAACGGCCCGCAGTACGCGGTGTCGATGCTCGACATCCCGGACGACCCCAAGGGCGGCTCGGCGTACAAGGGCCCGTACAAGAAGACGGGCCAGGACCTGTTCGACAAGGCCGTCACCTGCTCCGCCGACGGCAAGACGATCACGTTCCACCTCAAGAACCCGGTCCCGGACTTCAACTACACGGTGACGCTCTCGGCGTTCGCCCCGGTCCCGAAGTCGGCCGACACGGGTGAGAAGTACGACGACCACCCCGTCTCCTCGGGCCCGTACAAGATCCAGACGTACAAGAAGGGCAAGGGCGGCCAGTTCATCCTGGTGCGCAACGACAAGTGGTCGCAGGACAGCGACCCGTACCGTCACGCGTACCCGGACTCGTGGGAGGTCGACTTCGGCCTCGACCCGGCGGTCATCGACCAGCGCCTCATCGCGGGCGCGGCGGCCGACCAGACGGCGATCTCCACGTCCCTGACGCCGCAGTCGCTCCCGATCGTGTTCAACGACCCGAAGTTCGCGGACCGTCGCACGAACGAGTTCGACCCCTACGTCCGCTACTTCGCGGTCAACGTGAACAAGGTCCCGGACGTCAAGGTCCGCACGGCCATCGCGGTCGCCCTCGACCGTGACGCGCTGCTCACCAACGCCGGTGGTGCCTACGCCGGTGACCTGGCGGACGGCGTGATCAAGCCGAACATCGGTATCGACTACGCCCCGACCGGGATGTGGGACGGGCTGCTCGGCAAGACGATCCCGGCGACGGGTGACCCCGACTACGCCAAGCAGCTGATCCAGGAGTCCGGCAAGCCGGCTCCGACGATCACGTTCGACTACCCGCAGACGCCGACCAACGACAAGGCCGCCGCGATCATCGTGTCGTCCGAGGCTCGTGCCGGCATCACGGTCAAGCCGAACCCGATCGAGGCCGGTCAGTACTACGGCGTCGTCTTCGACCCGCAGAAGGCGCACGAGCTGATCAACGCCGGTTGGGGTCCCGACTGGCCGAACGCCTCGACGGTCATCCCCGAGCTGTTCACCCCGTCCGGTGGCTTCAACCTCTCGCAGGCCAACGACAAGGCGTTCAACGACGCGTCGCAGGCTGCCAAGGTCGAGCTCGACCGCACCAAGCAGGCGGCGGACTGGCAGGCGCTCAACAAGGAGGCCATGAAGAACGTCTGGGCGATCCCGACCCGCTTCGGGCGCGACCAGCGTCTTCCCGGCGCGCTGATCGGCAACGCGTACCTCTGGCCCGCCTACGGCTCGTGGCCGTACGGCGACATGTACGTCAAGTCGTCCTGATCGACAGGTCCGGGGGCGAGGTGAGACCCACCTCGCCCCCGGACCGCGCCACCTCCGGGCCGACCCGGTCCGACGCCGCGCAGCCGCCCCACCGGGCGGGTCGGCGCAGTCCGTCTCGTACGACATGGAAGGCTTCCGCCCGTGAGCGGGTACATCGTCCGGCGTGTCATCAGCATGGTGCTGATGCTGCTGCTGCTGACCCTCGTCGTGTTCCTGCTGTTCAGCGTCCTGCCCACCGACCCGGCGCGGCTGACCTGCGGCAAGGCCTGCACACCTGAGGTGATCGCGGCCAACCGCCACAACCTGGGACTCGACCTGCCGGTCTGGCAGCAGTACTGGGAGTGGCTCAAGGGCATCTTCGTCGGACGCACCTACGGCTCGGGCACCGCCACGTACCAGTGCGACGCCCCGTGCCTCGGCTACTCCTTCAAGCGCGGTGAAGAGGTCACCACGCTGATCAAGGAGGGCTTCCCCACCACCTTCTGGCTGGCGATCGGCGCCTTCGTCATCTGGATCACGGTCGGCGTCACGCTCGGCATCTACTCCGCGCTGCGCCGCGGCAAGTGGCAGGACAAGCTCGTGATGGGCTCCTCGCTCATCGGCTACTCGCTGCCCTCCTTCTTCATCGGCCTCGTGCTGCTGTTCTTCGTCATCCTGAAATGGCAGCTGCTGCCGTACCCGTCCTACATATCGCCGTTCGACAACCCGCTGCAGTTCTTCCAGACGATGCTGCTGCCGTGGATCGTCCTGGCGTTCCTCTACGCCGCGTTCTACATGCGGCTCACGCGCAACCAGATGCTCGACACCCTCGGCGAGGACTACATCCGCACCGCGCGCGCCAAGGGGCTGCGCGAGCGGATCGTCATCCGCCGCCACGGCCTGCGCGCGGGGCTCACCCCGATCGTCACGGCAGCCGGCCTCGACCTCGCCGGCCTGCTCGGCGGCGCGATCATCACCGAGTCGATCTACAGCCTGCCCGGCCTGGGCAGCCTCGCGGTCAACTCCGTGGTCGACGCCGACCTGCCCGTCACGGTCGGCATCACGCTCGTGACGGCGACGTTCATCATCGTCGCCAACCTCGTGGTCGACCTGTTGTACGCCGTCATCGACCCGCGGGTGAGGCTGGTATGAGCGCCGCGTCCACGACCGGTGGCGCCACCGGTCCCTTCCTCGACGTCCGCGACCTGCGGGTGGAGTTCCCCACCGAGGACGGCCTCGTCCGCGCGGTGGACGGCGTCTCCTTCCAGGTGGGCCGCGGCCGCACCCTGGCCATCGTCGGCGAGTCCGGCTCCGGCAAGAGCGTGACCTCGCAGGCGATCATGGGCCTGCACAACCGCAAGACCGCCAAGGTCACCGGTCAGGTGCTCCTCGACGGTCAGGACCTCGTCGCCGCGACCGACGAGGAGGTGCGAGCGCTGCGCGGCCAGAAGATGGCCATGATCTTCCAGGACCCGCTCTCGAGCCTGCACCCCTTCTACACGATCGGGCGCCAGCTGGTGGAGGCCGTGCAGGTCCACCAGGACGTCAACAAGAACGCCGCCCGCCAGCAGGCCATCGCGATGCTCGACCGCGTCGGCATCCCCAACCCGGACCGGCGCGTCGACGACTACCCGCACCAGCTCTCCGGCGGCATGCGCCAGCGCGTCATGATCGCCATGGCGCTGCTCAACGGGCCCTCGCTGCTCATCGCCGACGAGCCCACCACGGCCCTCGACGTGACCGTCCAGGCGCAGATCCTCCAGCTGCTCCAGGACCTCCAGCGCGACTTCAACACCGCCATCATCATCATCACCCACGACCTCGGCGTGGTCGCCGACGTCGCGGACGAGGTGGTCGTGATGTACGGCGGCCGCCTCGTGGAGCACGGCTCGGTCGACGACGTCTTCCACCGGCCCGAGATGCCCTACACGCTGGGCCTGCTCGCCTCCATGCCGCGGCTCGACCGCGGCCGGGCCGAGCGGCTCGACCCGATCCCGGGCCTGCCGCCCTCGCTCATCCGCCTGCCGCAGGGGTGCGTCTTCCGGCCGCGCTGCACCTACCACGAGCAGGTGCCGGGGAACCGCTGCGACACCGATCGCCCCGACCTGCTCTCCACGGCGCCCGGCCACGAGGTGCGCTGCCACCTGCCGGCCGAGACCCGCCGCGCCATCGCCGCCGAACGACTCGGCACCGTCGTCACCGAGGAGTCCGCATGACCGCGACCGCCGGCAGCGAGCCTGTCCTGCGCGTCACCGGCCTCAAGCAGCACTTCCCGATCACCTCGGGCGCGATCTTCAAGAAGGTCGTGGGGCACGTGCGCGCCGTCGACGGCATCGACCTCCACGTCGACGCGGGCGAGACGCTCGGGCTCGTGGGCGAGTCCGGCTGCGGCAAGTCCACTGCCGCGCGCACCATGCTCCGGCTGCTCAAGCCCACCGAGGGCAAGGTGGAGCTCGCCGGCGAGGACATCAGCGAGCTCACCCGCAAGCAGCTCGTGCCCTTCCGGCGCGAGGCGCAGATGATCTTCCAGGACCCGTACAACTCGCTCAACCCGCGGCACACCGTCGGCACGATCATCTCCGCGCCGTTCCGGGTCCAGAAGGTCGAGCCCAAGGGCGGGGTCAAGGCCGAGGTCCAGAACCTCATGGAGCGCGTCGGGCTCAACCCCGAGCACTACAACCGCTACCCCAACGAGTTCTCCGGCGGCCAGCGCCAGCGCATCGGCATCGCCCGTGCCATCGCCCTGCGCCCCAAGCTCGTGGTGTGCGACGAGCCGGTGTCGGCGCTCGACGTCTCGATCCAGGCGCAGGTGATCAACCTGCTCGAGGACATCCAGAACGAGTTCGGCATCGCCTACGTCTTCGTGGCCCACGACCTCTCCGTCGTGCGGCACATCTCCGACCGCGTCGCGGTGATGTACCTCGGCCACATCATGGAGCTGACCGACCGCGACAGCCTCTACGAGCAGCCGCTGCACCCCTACACGCACGCGCTGCTCTCCGCCGTGCCGGTGCCGGACCCGGCGGCGTCGGCCAAGCGCGAGCGCATCCTGCTCCAGGGCGACCTGCCCAGCCCCATCAACCCGCCCTCGGGCTGCGTGTTCCACACCCGCTGCTGGAAGGCCCAGGAGCGCTGCTCGGTCGAGAAGCCCGAGCTGCGCGAGCTGCGCCCGGGCCACCAGGTGGCCTGCCACTTCCCGGTCGAGACCGTGACGGACGCCGTGCGCGCGCCGTCCGACGGGCAGGTGCGCCCCGAGGTGCCCGAGCGCTACGAGCCGCCCCAGGACTCGCGCATCCCCGGCGAGATGGGCGCCGAGGAGGCCTCGCGCCACCTCGAGCCGGGTCGGCACGAGACGCTCGAGCAGTAGGAGGGTCGGCGCGGAGCAGGCTGCTCCGCGCCGTGGCTCAGGCGCCCAGCGCCGGGCGGAGGAACTCCAGCTCGAGGCGCAGGCGGTTCTCCGCGACGTCCTCCTGCGGCGTCATGTGCGTGACGCCGGACAGCGGCAGCACCTGGTGCGGGCGGCCGGCGGCCGTGAGCGTGCCGGACAGCCGCAGGCTGTGGGCCACCACGACGTTGTCGTCGGTGAGGCCGTGGATCACCATGAGCGGCCGGCTGAGGCCCGGCGCTGACGGCAGCAGCGAGCAGGCGTCGTAGGGCGCCGGGTCCGCGCCCGGGTGCCCGAGGTAGCGCTCGGTGTACGCGGTGTCGTAGAGCCGCCACTCGGTCACGGGCGCGCCGGCCACGGCCGCGTGGAACACGTCCGGGCGCCGCAGCACCGCCAGGGCGGCGAGGTAGCCGCCGAACGACCAGCCGCGGATGCCCACCCGCGCGGTGTCGACGTCGTCGGGCCACGCGGCCGCGACTGCCGCCAGCGCGTCGACCTGGTCCTCGAGCACCGGGGTGGCGAGGTCGCCGTGGACGCCGCGGTCCCACGCGGGGCCGCGCCCGGGAGTGCCGCGCCCGTCGGCGACCACGACCACGAACCCCTGGTCGGCGAACCACTGGTCCTCGCCGTAGCCGAGCAGCGACGACACGACCTCCTGGTGGTGCGGGCCGCCGTAGGGGCACAGCAGCACCGGCAGGCGCCGCGACCCCAGCTCGTGGCCGGTGGGGAACAGGACCGCGGTGCGCACGCGACGCTCGCCCGCCTCGATCACCGTCACCTGCGGCGTGACCGCCGGGGTCTCCGCATGGCTGGTCACCGTCGTGACCGCGCCGGCGCGGTGCAGCTCGTAGGACGCCGCGGTGGAGGCCATCGACCGGCGCACCAGCAGGAGGGTGCCGCCGGCGCGGCGAGCCAGGCTCCAGCCGGTGTCGTCGAGCACCGTCACCGCTCCGTCCCATCCGACCAGCGCGACGGACGCGACGGTGGGCTCCGGTGCGAGCGTGACGAGGACGCCGTCGTCGTCGGTCTCGAGGACGCCGCGCACCTGCAAGCCTGCCGGGCTGAGCCAGTCGTCCCCCAGGTGCAGCCGGTAGGTGTCGGTGGCCGTGTCCGCCCGGCAGGTGAGCAGCCGCCCGTCGGGCGACCAGCGCGTGGCACCGGGCCAGGCGTCCACCCAGTGATCGTCGGTAATCCGGGCGAGCTCGCGGACCGCGCCCGTGGCCGGGTCGACCGTGAGGACCCGCTGCTCGCGCTGGTCGCGCGACATCACGACCACGAGCGGGTCGCCGTGCTCGGACCAGGACACGTCGACGAGGTACGGGCAGGCGTCGTGGTCCCACGCGACCGCGGCCCGCGTGCCGTCGAGCCGGGCGAGCTCGAGGCGCACCGCCGCGTTGGCCGTCCCCGCCGCCGGGTAGCGGTGGCGGTACGGCGCGGCCGCAGGGTCCACCGGGTCCGCGATCCACCACTCCTGCACCGGCGACTCGTCGACGTGCTCCAGCAGGACCGCGTCCGACGACGGCGACCACCAGTGGCCGCGCTGACGGTCGAGCTCCTCCGCGGCGACGAAGTCGGCGAGCCCCGCCGTCGCGTCGGCGTGCGCGGCGTCGGCGAGCGGGCGGTCGCCCGTGCCGTCGGTGCCGACCACGCGCAGGGACCGGCCCGAGACGTACGCGACGTGCCGGCCGTCGGGCGACACCCTCGGGTCGATCACCGGGCCCGGGACGTCGAGCGCCCGCACCACGCCGGCGCCGTCGAGGTCCACGGCGTACAGGCCGCCGGACAGCGCGAACGCGGCGGTCGTGACCGCACGGTCGGTGGAGTAGCCGACGATCCCGCTGCTGCCCTCGCGCATCCGCTCGCGCCGCGCCCGCTCCTCGGCCGAGAGCTGCTCGGGGCCCTCGTGCAGCACCGCGGGGTCGGCGAGCAGCCGTTCGGCACCGGACGCGACGTCGACCTCCCAGAGGCGGCCGACGGTGTCCGTGCCGGACCGCGACCGCACGAAGACGGCGCGCGACCCGTCGGGCGAGAGCGTGAAGGACCGAGGTGCGCCGGCGGTGAAGCGCAGGGTGCGGGCGTGCTGGCGCGGGAACGACTCGTCGGGCATGCCCGGATCCTCTCAGCCCCGCGACGCGGTCCCCCTCCTCACGCGCCGGGCTCCCGATCGCCGCGAGCGAACGCCGGATGCGGGCGCGCCGGTCCCGATTAGGCTCGCCGGCGTGACCACAGCCGACCACCGCCTCCTGCTCGTGCACGCGCACCCCGACGACGAGACCATCGGCAGCGGCGCCACCATGGCCCGCTACGCGGCCGCGGGTGCGCACGTGACGCTCGTGACCTGCACGCGCGGCGAGGAGGGCGAGATCCTCGTCGAGGAGCACGCGCACCGCGCCGCCGACCGCGAGGACACCCTCGGCGAGCACCGCGAGGTCGAGCTCGCGGCCGCCATGGCCGAGCTCGGCGTCACCGACCACCGCTTCCTCGGCCACGCGGGCAAGTACCGCGACTCCGGGATGATGGGCCTGCCGGACAACGACGACCCGGCCGCGTTCTGGCAGGCCGACCTGCTCGCCGCCGCCACCGACCTCGTGCCGGTGATCCGCGAGGTGCGCCCGCAGGTGCTCGTCACCTACGACGACTTCGGCGGCTACGGCCACCCCGACCACATCCAGGCGCACCGCGTGGCCATGTACGCGAGCCTGCTGGCGGCCGCGCCGTCCTTCCGCACCGACCTCGGCCCGGCATGGGACATCGCCAAGATCTACTGGACCGCGTTCCCCAAGTCGGTCGTCCGCGAGGGGATCGCGGCGCTGCGCGAGATGGGCGAGGAGGCCGGCTTCGCGGCGATGGACCCCGACGACATCCCCTTCGCCTGCGACGACGACCTGGTCACGACGGTGATCGACGCGCAGGAGTTCATCGACGCCAAGGTGGCCGCGATGCGCGCCCACGCCACCCAGATCAGCGTGGAGGACGGCTTCTTCGCGCTGTCGAACATGCTCGGCTCGCGAGCCCTGGGGATCGAGTTCTTCCGCCGGGTGCGCGGCGAGGCCGGTGGCGAGCCGGACGCGGCGGGGCGCGAGACGGACCTGTTCGCCGGGATCTGACCGTTCGGAGGATGCCGCGGCGAGCGCGCCGTCACGGGTCGTGACGGTTGGGCCCTCCGGGGTACTCCACACGGGTGAGAACGGCCGGTCGGACGAGGTCCTCGGGCCGCGCGTCGGTGACGATGTGTGCACGCCCTTGAGGGCGCACCCGGAACCGGCGGACGGAGACCTCAGGATGCGGCGACAGGGGACGAGGGGCGAGGCGTCGACGGCCACGACGGAGGCGTCCGCGCAGGTCGCCCCGGCGCCGGTCTCGGCGCTGCTGGCCGACAGCGCGACGCTGCGCCGCTCGCAGGCCGACGTCGGGCTCGCCCGCGAGCGCTCGCGCCGCCGCAGGCTCGGGCGGCTGTTCCTGCTGCTGCTGATCCCGGCCGGCTACCTCGCCCTGCGCATCGCCTCGGGCGACCCGTTCGACATCACCAACATCACGCTGCCGAGCATCGACCCGATGCTGCTCGTGCCGGCGCTGTTCTTCATCGCGCTGCTCGGCGTCCTGCTGGGGACCACGGTGGGAGCCGGTCGCTCGCCGCACGTCACCTACCGCCCCGAGCAGATCGACGTCTCCCTCGACCAGGTGATCGGCATCGACGTCGTGAAGGACGACGTGGTGCGCTCGCTCAACCTCTTCCTCGCGCACCGCACGTTCGCCGCCGAGATGGGCGGCACCGCGCGCCGGGGGCTGCTGTTCGAGGGCCAGCCGGGCACCGGCAAGACCTACCTCGCCAAGGCCATGGCCCGCGAGGCGGGCGTGCCGTTCCTGTTCGTCTCGGCCACGTCGTTCCAGTCGATGTACTACGGCGCCACCGCCCGCAAGATCCGCTCGTACTTCAAGGCGCTGCGCAAGGCCGCCCGCCAGGAGGGCGGCGCGATCGGCTTCATCGAGGAGATCGACGCGATCGCCATGGCGCGCGGCGGCCTGTCCATGACGCCGCTGCCGTCGCGGGCGACCGGGAGCGCGTGCTGCGGCGGCCTCGAGGGGCTGCCGTCGTCGTACGCCTCCGCGGCGCCCGCAGGCCCGGTGCAGAACCGGGCGCTGTCCACCGAGGGCGTGGGCGGCGTCGTCAACGAGCTGCTCGTGCAGATGCAGTCGTTCGACGACCCGACCGGCTGGCAGAAGCTGCGGACCGGCGTCATCGACCGGCTCAACCTGCTGCTGCCCCCCGGCCGCCAGCTGCGCCGGCCGGTCCCGCCGTCCACGAACGTCCTGCTCATCGCCGCCACCAACCGGGCGGACAACCTCGACCCCGCGCTGCTGCGCCCGGGCCGGTTCGACCGCCGGCTCACCTTCGAGGCGCCCTCGAAGTCGGGTCGCCGTGCGCTCATCGACTTCTTCCTCCAGCGCAAGGCGCACGCCGTCGAGCTCGACGAGGACGAGGTGCGCGACTCGCTGGCGTCGGTCACCCAGGGCTACACGCCGGTGATGATCGAGCACCTCTTCGACGAGGGCCTGGTCAACGCCCTGCGCCGCGGGGAGCACGCGATGTCGCGGGCCGACGTCGAGCGCGCCCGGCTCGTGGAGGAGGTCGGCATGGGCCAGCCGGTGGCCTACACCGACCACGAGCGCACGCTCATCGCGACGCACGAGGCCGGGCACGCCGTCACGGCGTGGCTGGTCGCGCCGCACCGCCGCCTCGAGGTGCTCACCATCGTCAAGCGCCGCGACGCGCTCGGCATGCTGGCGCACGGCGACGCCGAGGACGTGTTCACCCGCTCCCGCACCGAGATGCTCGGGCTGATCCGCATCGCGATGGGCGGCCAGTCGGCCGAGGAGCTGTTCTTCGACGACGTCTCCACCGGGCCGGCCGGCGCCCTCCTCTACGCCACGAACGTCGCGGCGCAGATGGTCGGGTCGGCCGGGATGACCGACACCCTGATCTCGTACTCCGCGGTGCAGTCCGGCGCGCTCTCGGACACCAACATCGTGGGCCGGGTGCTCGCCGACGGCGACGGCCGGGCCCGGGTGGAGCGGATCCTGCAGGAGCAGAAGGCGGCGACGCGCGCCCTGCTCAGTGAGAACCGCCACCTCGTCGAGGCGCTGCGCGACGCCCTGCTCGAGCGCCACGAGCTGATCGGCCGCGAGATCACCGACGTGCTCGAGGCGGCGTCGGCCGCGCCCCGCACGGTCGACCTGCGCGAGCGGGTGCCGTTCGCGGCCGAGGCGGGCACCGCCGGGTCCTGACGCGGCCGCCGCAACCGGAGGGCCCTAGGCTCGCCCGGTGAGCGACGACGCCCCCGCGGCGCCCCCGGCCGACCCCGGGGAGCCGCGCCCCAGGAAGGTCCGCGTGCGGGTCAGCCGGCTCACCCTCGCCGCCCTGTTCGCCGGCGGGCTGTTCCTCGGCGCTCTCGGCGCCGGCCTGGCCGCCGTGCGGACCCAGGTGCGCGGCGCCTGGGTGCCGTGGGGCCTCGTGCTGGTGCTGCTCGGCATCCTGGTGTGCACCCGCGGTGCGGCCTGGCTGGTGGGGTCGCGCTCGGGCGGCGCGGCGGTGGCGGTGGGCTGGCTGCTGCCCACCCTGGTGCTGGCCACGACCGGCCCCGGCGGCGACGTGCTGCTGCCCGACGTGCTGCGCACGCAGGTGTACCTGATCGGCGGGGCGGCTCTGGCCGCCCTCGCCGCCGCCGTCCCCCTCCCACGCGGCACGGCCGAGCTCGTGGCCTCGCTCGAGGCGCGCCCGCTCGTCGCGCCCGGACCCGATCCGGGCGACACCCCGGCCGCGCCGGACTGACGCCGCGGTCGCTTCAGGGTCGGCGCGGGCGCGCCGATGCAGCCCAGGTGACCGTCACCCTGCCCTCCCGCGGCCAGGACCCGGGGGCCACGTGGTTCGACGACGACGTCGCCGAGCCCGAGTCCACGGGGGTCGACCACGTCGTGGTGCGCCTGGGCGGCGGCCGCTACGCCGTCTGCGCCCCGGACGTCGCGGAGGTCGCGGCCCTGCCGCGGGCCACCCGCGTGCCGGGCACCGCCGCCTGGGTGACCGGCGTCGTCAACTGGCGCGGCCACGTGCTGCCGCTCCTGGACGTGCGCACCCTGCTCGGGCTCGACGCCGGCCCGCTGCCCTCGAGCGCGCGGCTCGTGGTGATCTCCGCGGAGGGCCTCGAGGCGGGCCTGGTCGCCGAGGCCGTGGCCGGCCTGGTGGAGGTGCCGCCGGACCTCGAGCCGGCGCCGTCCACGCTGGCTCCCGGCGCCGGCCGGCTCGTGTCCGGGCTCGCCGACGGCGGACCCGCCGGACGCGTGGCCGTGCTCGGCACGGCCGCGCTGCTGGCCCTGCGCACGCGCGCCTCGCGCGGCTGAGCACGCCGGGGCCACCGGCGTCTCGCAGCCGGTGGCCGTTCACCCCTTCAGGTGACCCCGGGACCGCCCGAAGCACCAGTGAGGGGCGTGTGGTCCCCGGGACGAACGGTGGGTGGGTCGTGGAGTTCAGCAAGCGCATCGCCGTGATCGCGTGCATCGCCACGTGGGGGCTGGCCGTCGGCGGCCCGCTCTCCGCCTGGCTCACGTCGGTGTTCGTGCCCGAGGCGCAGGTAGACGTCCCGCAGGTGGTCGCCTGGACGGCGTTCGCCGTGCTGCTGGCCGCCCTGACGACCGTGCTGGCCGTCCGCGCGCGCCGGGCCGGCGTGGCGCTGCGCCAGGTGGTGACCGTGGGCCGGGTGATCCTGCTGGCCTGCGTGGTCGCGATCACCGGGCTCGCCTGCGCCAGCGGCGGCCTGCTCGCGCCGACCTCGGCGCTCCTCGCCGTCACGGTGCTCTTCGCGTCGCTGCTCTTCTCCCGCTGGCTGCTCGCCGGCTTCGCGGTGCTGCTCGCCCTCAGCGTCTCCTTCACCGGGCTGGTGACCCACACCTGGACCGGGTCGGCGGTGCCGCTGGGCCTGCTCGCCCTGGTGGCCCTGCCGGCGATGACCCTCATCGACGCGCAGCTGACCGAGGCGGTGCTGGCCTTCGAGAGCAAGTCCACCCGCGAGCGCAAGCAGCTCGCCGCCCGGGTCGACGCCCTCACCGCCCAGCTCGAGCGCGCCGCCGCGGGCGACCTGTCGACCGCCATCGACGTGAGCTCGATGACGGGGGAGGGGCTCGACGAGCCCGACGACACCGTGGTGGTGCTGTCGGAGTCGGTCAACCAGGCGCTGGACAGCCTGCGCGCCCTCGTGGAACAGGTCCGCGCCGGGGGCGAGCAGATCTCCACCAGCGCCGTCGAGCTGCTCGCGACCGCGGAGCAGCACGCCGCCAGCGCGACGGAGCAGTCCTCCGCGGTGGCGGAGACGACGTCGACGATCGAGGAGCTGGCGGCCACCGCCGCGCAGATCGCGGACACGGCGGAGGCGGTCGCGCGCTATGCCGCGGAGACGCTGCGCCACGCGGAGGAGGGCCGGCAGGCCGTCTCCGCCTCGGTGCGCTCGATGGACCAGATCGCCGACCGGGTCGACTCGATCGCCGCGCGGGCCCTGTCGCTGGGTGAGAAGAGCCAGCAGATCGGCCGCATCCTCGAGGTGATCGACGACCTCGCCGACCAGACCAACCTGCTGGCGCTCAACGCCGCAATCGAGGCGGCGCGCGCCGGCGAGCACGGCCGGGGCTTCGCGGTCGTGGCCGCGGAGGTGCGCAAGCTCGCCGAGCGGTCGCAGGAGTCCGCCGGCCAGATCCAGGCGATCGTCGCGCAGATCCAGACCGAGACCCACGCGACGATCCTCGCCACCGAGGAGGGCTCGCGCGACGTGCACGCGGGGGCCGACCTCGCCCGCGACGTCGTCGAGGCGCTCGAGCGGATCTCGGGCATGGTCGACGAGACGACGACCGCGGCCAAGGAGATCTCGATCGCGACCCAGCAGCAGCGCTCGGCGTCCGACCAGGTCGTGGCCGCGATGACGCAGGTGTCGGACGTGTCGCGCCAGTACGCCGTGGGGTCCAAGCAGTCGGCCGCGGCCGCCGCGCAGCTGCACGCCCTGTCCGCCGAGCTGCGCGAGTCGATCTCGCGCTTCCGCGTCGCGTAGGCCCGCATGGCCTGGTCCGACGATCCCGAGCTGGTCGCCACCTTCCGCGCGGAGGTGGAGGACCGGCTCGCGTCGCTGCGCGACGGGCTGCTCGGGCTGGAGGGCAGGCGCGCCCCGCGCCAGCTGGTCGAGTCGCTGTTCCGCGACGCCCACACCGTGAAGGGCTCGGCCCGGATGCTCGGGCTCGACGCCGTGGTGACGCTGGCCCACCGGGCCGAGGACCTGCTGGGCATGCTGCGCGACGGGCGCCTCGCCGTGCGCCGCGACCTCGTCGACCTGCTGCTCGTCACCACCGACGCGATCGGGCGCTCGATGCCGGGCGCCGACCGCCACGTGCCGACCTCGGCCGTGGAGGACGTCGTCGCCGCGCTCGACTCGGCGCTGGCCGGCGCCGACCCGGTGGAGGTGCCCCGGCTGCCCGAGGCGGCCGCGGCCGACCCGGACGTGGACGACGACGACGCCGCCTTCGCCGGCGGGCGGGGCGGGGACCACGTGCGCGTGCCCACCCGCCGCGTGCACGGGCTGCTCGACGTCGTGGGCGAGGCCGAGGTGGACGTGCGGCGGCTCGAGCGCCAGGCGCTCGAGTGCGCGGCCCTGCTCGCCGAGCACCAGTCGCTGGTCCGGGGGCTGCGCCAGTCCGTGCTCTCGGGGGCGTCGTCGTCCGAGGTGTCGGACGCGGCGACCGCCGTGCTGGCAGCCACGGACCGCCTCCAGGCGCTGGCCCGCGACCTGCGCACCCGCAGCGAGGACGCGCTCGGCCGCATCGGACGGGTGCGCGAGGGTGCGATGGGCCTGGCCACCGTGCCGGTGCGCCGGCTCCTCGCCGGCTTCCCGGCGCTGGTCCGCGAGGTCGCGACCGCCACGGCCAAGGAGGTCGAGCTGGTCACCGTCGGGGCCGAGGTGGAGCTCGATGTGCGCGTGCTCGACGGCGTCGCGGAGGCCCTGCGGCACCTGGTGATCAACGCCGTGGACCACGGGTGCGAGCCGCCCGCCGAGCGGGTCCGGTCGGGCAAGCCGCGGCGCGCCCGGGTGACCGTCACCGCGCGGCAGGCCGGCTCCACGGTGGTGGTCGAGGTGGCCGACGACGGCGCCGGCATCGACGACGACGCCCTGCTCGCGGCCCTGGTCCGTACCGGACGCGTGGAGGAGGGCGCGGCGCCGGCGCCGCACGCGCTGCACCGCATGCTCTTCGAGCCCGGGTTCTCCACGCGCACCGACGTCACCGAGACCTCCGGCCGCGGCGTGGGCCTCGACGTCGTCCGCACGTCGGTGGAGGCGCTCGGCGGCACCGTGGAGATCGACAGCGCGCCCGGGCAGGGCACCCGCTTCGTGCTGACGCTGCCCGTCACCCTCGGCGTGGTCCGCTGCCTGGTGGTGCGCTGCGGCCAGGAGCGGTTCGGCGTCCCGCTGCCGGGCGTGCTCGAGACCGTGAGCCTGGCCGACGCCGACGTCCACGAGGTCGCGGGCTCGCTCGTGGTGGTCCGCCGCGACGAGACGGTCCCGCTCGCCGACCTGGGGTCGGCCCTGGGCGTGGCCGGCCCGCGCCACGCGCGGGTGGCCGTGGTGGCCCGGCCGGCCGGGACGCCGCTGGCGTGGGCCGTCGACGAGGTCGAGGCCGAGCGCGAGGTGGTCGTCACCCCGCTCGGCGACTTCCTCGGCGAGCTCCCCGGCACGTCCGGCGCGACGATCGACGACGACGGGTCCGTGCTGCTGCTGGTGGACCTGCGCGAGCTCGGCGCCCGGTTCACCGGCACCTCGGAGCTGCCCGTGCCGGGGTCCGAGCAGCCCGCGGCCGACGCCCAGGGCGACGCCCAGGCGCCCGCTGCGCGCCGCACCGCTACTGGTCCGGGCCGTCCGCGGGTGCTCGTCGTCGAGGACTCGATCGGCGTGCGCGAGCTCCAGCGGACCATCCTCGAGGCCGCCGGCTACGAGGTGGTGACGGCGGTCGACGGGCTCGACGGCGCCGACCGGCTCCAGCAGGAACCGGTCGACCTCGTGCTCTCCGACGTCGAGATGCCCGGCATGGACGGGTTCACCCTCACGCGCACCATCCGGCGCACCCGCGGCTGGGAGAACGTCCCCGTCGTCATCATGACGTCGCGGGGCGACGACGCCGACAAGCGCGCGGGCCTCGACGCCGGGGCCGACGCGTACCTGCTCAAGAGCGAGTTCGACCAGCACGCGCTGGTGGACGCCGTCCGACGTCTGGTCGGCCGATGACCGCCACGGACCAGATCCCCCACCGGAGGACGCCATGACCGACCAGCAGCCGACGGTCCTCGTCGCCGACGACAGCCCCACGATGCGCCGCATCGTGGGGGGCGTGCTCGCCGCGGCGGGGTTCGACGTGGTCCTCGCCGAGGACGGCGTCGAGGCGGTGCAGACGGTGTTCCGCACCAACCCCGACGTGGTGATCCTCGACGTGCAGATGCCGCGCGTCTCGGGCTACGTCGCGGCGCGCGTGCTCAAGGACGACTGGCAGACGGCGGACACGCCGGTGCTGTTCCTGACGTCGCTCAACGCCGCGAGCGACCGCTACTGGGGGGCGCGCGCCGGGGCGGACCGCTTCCTCACCAAGGACTTCGAGGCGCCGGAGCTGGTCGAGGCGGTCACCGCGGCCATCGAGGCGTCCCGCGCGGCGCGTGGCGGCCGCGCGCCGATCAAGCCGGACCCGCTCGAGCTCACCGACGACGACGTCCTCGTGCGGGTGTGCGACCTGCTGGACCGCAACCTGTTCGAGGCCTCCGTCACGCAGGACGTCACCTCGATCGCGGCCGACGTGCACGGGTTCGAGGAGACGGTGGCGGCCGTGCTCGAGGCGATGGAGCGCATCGTCGACTGCGACCTGGTCAGCGTCATGCTGCTGGGCCCGGACGGGCTCAACCCCGAGGCGACGTACGTGTCGGTGTCGCGCGAGGTGACCGAGGAGCACTACCGCGACTTCCTGGCCGCGGTCGCCGAGGCGTCCGAGCAGGCGACCGGCCTCGGCACGTCGATGACCGAGCTCTCGCCGATGCTCGCCGACGCCCACGGGCGCCTGGGCGCGGCGGACCCGGACGGCCTGGAGAGCCCCGGCATGGCCACGTTCCTGTCGATGCCGCTGCGCGCCGGCGGGCGGCTGCTCGGCCTGCTGGCGCTGTCCAGCGGCGTCGCCAACGCGTTCGGCGAGTCGGCGCTCACCACGCTGCGCCTGGTCGCGTCCCCGGCCGCCGTCGTCATCGACCACGCCCGGCTCTCCGGCGTCCGCGCCTGACCGGCGCACGGGCCTGCTCCGCGGCCGCCGGGCGGGGACCGGGCACCGCGGGCGCCGGCCGTCCGGCCCGCGGCTAGGGTCGGGGGCATGGCCGAGCCCGCCCCGCAGCCGCGGCCGGTCGAGCCCGGCCGGTTCCGGGCGGTCATGAGCCGGTTCGCCACGGGAGTCGCCGTCGTCACCTGCGTGCAGGAGCGGTTCGACCACGCGATGACCGCGAACTCGTTCACCTCGGTGTCCCTCGACCCGCCGCTGGTGCTGGTCTGCGTGGAGAACGACTCGCGCTTCCACGAGGCGATCACCGCGGCCGGCGCGTGGTCGGTCAGCGTCCTGGACGCCGGCTCCGCGGGCCGGGCCCGCTGGTTCGCGACCCGGGGCCGGCCCCTCGTCGGGCAGTTCGACTCGACGCCCACCACCCGCTCGGCGCTCACCGGCGCCCTCGTGCTCGACGGCGCGATCGCGAGCCTGGACTGCCGCACCGTGGCGGTGCACCCCGCCGGCGACCACGACATCGTCGTCGGCGAGGTGCTCGACCTCGCCGCGCAGGCCGCCGGCGGCGACCCGCTGCTGTACTTCGGCAGCCGGTTCCGGGGCCTGGCGCCCGAGTCCTGACCCGTCGGCGTCGCCGGCCGCCGTGGTCCTCGGTCCACTCGAGCCGCCACGCCTGTGGAGCGGACATTTCGGAGAAGGGCGCCGCGCGCCCTACCCTGGTCCGGACCCCCTCGCCCCTGCCGGGCGACCGCGGCCCCGACCACCGGGACCGCGAGGGTCCTCCTTGCCCCCGGACGCTCAGGATCCCGCCCGTGACCACCCCGCTCCCGGCCGTGCCGGCCGAGGACCGCACCGCGCCCGCCCGTCGCCGCACCTGGCTCGCCTTGGGCGGCGCGGCCGCCGTGCTCCTCGTGGCCTACCTCGCCCTCGTGCTCTCGACCGGCGACGGGCTCCCGCGCGGCACCCGCGTGCTGGGGGTCGACGTCGGCGGCCAGAGCGAGCAGCAGGCCGCCGCCACGCTCGCCTCCGCGCTCGGCCCCCAGGCCGCCGCACCGATCGAGGCCGTGGTCGGCGGCGAGCACGTCACGGTCGTCCCGGCCGACGCCGGCCTCGCCTTCGACCCCGAGGCCACCGTCGCGGGCCTCGGCGGCCGGGCCTGGAACCCGGTCACGCTGCTGTCCGCGCTCACGGGCGGGCCCGAGGTCGCGCCGGCCGTGGCGGTCGACCAGGAGGCCCTGCACGCCACCCTGACCGCGATCGCCGCCGACTCCGACACCCCCGCCGTGGAGCCCACGCTGGTCGTCGCGGACGACGGGCCCCGCCTCACCCCGGGCCGCAGCGGCACCGTGCTGGACCGCGACGCCGCGGCGTCCGCCCTCACCGCCGCCTACCTGGTGTCCCGTGGCCCGGTGGCGCTGCCGCAGGTGCCGGCCGCCCCGTCGGTGGACGACACGGCGGCCGCGGCGGCCCGCGCCCTCGCCGCGGCCGCGGTGGCCGAGCCCGTGACCGTCCGCGTCGGCGGGGTCAGCGCCACCATCCCCGCCGCGACCCTGCGCCGCGCGCTGTCGTTCGTGCCGAGCGGCGGCGCGCTGGTGCCGCGGCTCGACGGCGCCGTCCTGCGCGCCGCGATCGCCCCGGCCGTGGCCGGGGTCGAGAAGCCCGGGCGCGACGCCCGCTGGGACGTGTCGAGCGGCCGGCCGGTGCTGGTGCCCTCGCGCACCGGCCGCGGCGTCAACGCGGGCCTGCTGGCGGACTCGGTGGTCGCGGTGCTCGGCGAGCGGGGTGCGCAGCGCAGCGTGGAGGCGCGCATCGGCACGATCCAGCCGTCGCTCACCACGGCGCAGGCCCGGGAGCTGGGGATCACCGAGCAGCTCTCGAGCTTCACCCAGTACTTCCCGTACGCCGCCTACCGCGTGCAGAACATCGGCCAGGCCGCCCGGTCCATCAACGGCACGCTGCTGCGCCCGGGGGAGACGTTCTCGCTCAACAAGACCCTCGGCGAGCGCACCGTCGCCCACGGCTACACCGTGGGGTACGTCATCGGGCCGGGCGGGGTGTTCAAGGAGGACCTCGGCGGCGGTGTGTCGACGAGCGCCACCGCCACCTGGACCGCCGCGTTCTACGCCGGCCTCGAGCGGGTGCACACCCAGGCGCACTCGATCTGGATCTCGCGCTACCGGGCGGGGCTCGAGGCGACCGTCGCGTGGGGCGCGTTCGACATGAGCTTCCGCAACGACACGCCGCACGGCGTCTACATCACGACGATCATGACCAGCACGTCGATCACGGTGCAGATGTGGGGCCAGAAGGTCTACGACCGGATCGAGGCGGTGTCCGGCCCGCGGACCGCCGTCGTCGCGCACAAGACCGTCTACGACGACAGTCCCACCTGCCACGCCCAGAGCGGCCAGGACGGCTTCTCCATCGACGTCTTCCGGGTGTTCGTCAAGGACGGCGAGCAGGTGCGCCGCGAGCGGATCAGCACGCGCTACCGCCCGAGCCCCGAGGTCGTGTGCGGCCCGGACCCGGCCACGGCCACGGCCACGGCCTCGCCGTCCCCGTCGGGGTCCGGCTCGGCCGGCGGCTCCGGGTCGGGCTCGCCTGGCCCGTCGTCGTCCGCGGCGGCCACGCCGCGCCCCTCGGCGTCGGGCGCCACGCGGACGTGAGCGCCCGGCGCCCGTGCCGCGCCGCTCACGCGACACGCTCTGCGGTGTCAGCAACCTCCCAGCCGGCTCACAGGTTCGTCCGGTTCCCTGGTGCCCATGGCTGGTGAGACCCGTCCCCGATCCGCCGAGGCGCGCGTGCTCGTCGTCGACGACGAGACCTCGATCGCCGACCTGCTCGCGACCGGCCTGCGGTTCGTGGGGTTCGACGTGCGCACGGCCAACAGCGGCCAGGAGGCGCTGACCCAGGTGCGCGAGTGGCGTCCCGACCTGATCCTGCTCGACGTGATGATGCCCGACGTCGACGGCTTCGAGGTCACCCGCCGGCTGCGCGGCGACGGCCGCATGACTCCGGTGCTCTTCCTCACCGCCCGAGACGCCGTCGAGGACAAGGTGACGGGGCTGACGATCGGCGGCGACGACTACGTCACCAAGCCGTTCAGCCTCGAGGAGGTCGTGGCCCGGGTGCGGGCCCTGCTGCGCCGCAACGCGACCCAGGAGGCCGACGACGGCCTGCTGCGCTACGCCGACATCGTGCTCGACGAGGACGCCCACGAGGTCAGCCGGGCCGGGGTGCCGATCGAGCTCACGCCCACCGAGTTCTCGCTCATGCGCTACCTCATGCTCAACTCCGGGCGCGTGGTGTCCAAGTCGCAGATCCTCGACCACGTGTGGCACTACGACTTCGGCGGAGACGGCGCGGTCGTGGAGTCCTACATCTCCTACCTGCGGCGCAAGGTGGACGCGCCGTTCGACGAGCCGCTGATCCGCACCGTCCGCGGCGTGGGCTACACGTTGCGCCAGCCGCAGTCCGGGCGCCAGGACGCCGCGGCCGCCCAGGGCGCCGGCGGGTCCTGATGCTGCGCCGGCTCGGCTCGCTGCACGCCCGCCTCGCGGTCGGGGTGCTGCTGCTGACCGCCCTCGGCCTGGCACTGGCCACCACTGCCGGCACGCTGCTGCTGCGCAACTACCTCGTGGCCGAGGCCGACCGGGCCGCGCTGGCCACCGCGAGCCGGTTCGCCGACGGCGCGTTCCCCCAGCCGCAGCCGCCCGGCGGGCAGGGCCCGGGCCAGGGCTTCTCCGGCGGCCGGTTCCGCGCGCTGCCGAGCCCCTACGTGGTCGCGGTCATGTCGGCCGACGGGCGCGTCGTGGCGCAGGTGGCCGGCAGCCAGGTGTCGAGCTCGCCGCTGCCGGACCTGCCCTCGATGACGGCCACCGAGGTCGCCGCCCTCGACGGCCAGGGGTTCGACGTCGGCGGCATCGGCGACCCGCGCTTCCACTACCGCGTCGTGGCCGTGCCGCTGGCCTCCGGCATCGGCAGCGTCGTCGTCGCCACCCCGATGCAGACGATCGACGAGACGGTGCAGCGCGCCGCGCTGGCCGGCGTGGCGGTGGGCCTGCTCACCCTCGGGCTCGTCGGGCTGCTGGTCGGCGTCGTGATCCGCATCGGGCTGCGGCCGCTGGAGGACGTCGAGGACACGGCCGAGCGGATCGCCGCCGGAGACCTGTCCCAGCGCGTGCCGGACATGCCCGAGGGCACCGAGATCGGACGGCTGTCCACCGCGCTCAACGGGATGCTGAGCCAGATCGAGACCGCCTTCGACCAGCGCAGCGCCAGCGAGGCGCGGCTGCGGCGCTTCGTCGCCGACGCCAGCCACGAGCTGCGCACCCCGCTGACCACGATCCGCGGCTACGCCGAGCTCTCGCGGACCGGCGCAATCTCCGGCGACGACGACCGCGCCGCGGCCGTGGCCCGCATCGAGGCCGAGGCGGTGCGCATGGGCGTGCTGGTCGACGACCTCCTCCTGCTCGCCCGGCTCGACCAGCAGCGGCCGCTCGAACGCCGGCCGGTCGACGTCGTCGAGGTGGTGGAGGCGGCGGCCGCGGCGCTGCGCGCGGCCGCGCCGGGCCGCGAGGTGACCGTGCGCGCCGGGTCGCCGGCGTGGGTGACCGGCGACGGCGCCCGGCTGCGCCAGGTGCTCGACAACCTGCTCACCAACACGCGGGTGCACACGCCCGACGGCACGCCCGTGCGCGTCGACGTCCGCACCGGCGACGGCCAGGTGGTGGTCGAGGTCGCCGACTCCGGACCGGGCATGGCGCCCGACGACCTCGCCCGCGCCACCGAGCGCTTCTACCGCGGCGACCCCTCGCGCACCCGGCGCAACGGCGCCGGCTCGGGCCTCGGGCTCTCGATCGTGCAGGCGATCGTCGACGCCCACGGAGGGCGGCTGAGCCTGGCCTCCACCGTGGGCCAGGGCACCTCGATCACGATCGCCCTCCCGCTGGCCGCGCCCGTGCCGGCGCCCGCGGGGCCGGTCACGACTACCCCGGGCACCGGCGAGCCGGCGCCCGCCCCGCCTGCGGCGTCCGTCCCGCCTGCGCCCGGCGGCGCGCGGCAGCCCGCGGGCTCCGGCGTCGCACCCTCCTCGCCGCGCGTCTGACGCCGCGGCGTCAGCGGCGCACCGCGTGGAAGCGCAGGCGCACGTAGTCGATCCACCAGCCCGGCTCGCCGTCGGGGCGCACGTCGAGGCCCTCGGAGCGGGCGTGGCGGTCGACGGCGGAGTCGAACGCCGACCGGTCCGGTGCGGGGACGTCGTCGACGAGGCCCGCCCCGAACATCGCGGCCCAGCCCGCGGCGCCCACCCCGTCGGCCAGCGGCGTGGTGCGGTCGACGAGGGCCACCATCCGCACCAGGAATCCGTGCCGCTCGAGCCGGCTCGCCTGCTCGCCCGGAGTCGGGAAGGTCCAGGGGGAGGCGACGTCGGGGTCGAGGCCGACGTCGGCCCGGGCCGCGCGGATCGCGCGGGTCACCCGGGCCACGTTGCCCACGCCGCCCATCTCGACGACGAGGCGCCCGCCCGGCCGCAGCACGGCGGCCACGCCCGCCACCACGGCGTCCTGGCGGGGCATCCAGTGCATCGCGGCGTTGGAGAGCACCGCGTCGTAGGGCACGGGCCCGGCCGCCGCGCGCAGCGCCTCCTCGTCCTGCGCGTCCGCGTGGGCGAACGCCACCCCGGGGTGCTCGCGCCGGGCCCGGTCGAGCATCGCGGCGTCGCCGTCGACGCCGAGCACCCGCACCCCCGCGGCCGCGAGCTGCGCGGCCTGGTGCCCGGTGCCGCAGCCGAGGTCGAGCACGCGCTCCCCGGGCGCCGCGCCGAGCAGGTCGAGCAGGGGTGCGCCGTAGGCCGTGACGAAGCCGAACGACGCGTCGTAGCCGGTGGCGTCCCAGGGCCGGGAGGGTGTGCTCATGCGTCGATGATGTCCCGGCGTCCGAGGCGTGGGACAGATCGTTCCGGATGATGAGACAGTGCGCGAGAGGATCGCGGCTCAGTTGAGCCGGGACCGCGCCTGCCGGGCGATGCGCCGCGCGTGCTCGGCCTCGAGGGGCATCGGCCCGGCCACGAGGTCCGCGTACTCCTCGAGCAGCGCCGACGCCTCGACGTAGCGACCCACCGCGATGAGGGCCTCGCCGTACTCGCGACGCAGCCCGAGGTCGTGGCGGGGGAGCATCAGCCCGAGCTCGGCCGCCCACACCCGGTGCCGGGCGCGCTCGGGGGTCGAGGCCCAGGCGCGGATGTTGCCCAGCACGCGGTCGACGGTGTCGATCGGGTCGTGGGGGCGCAGGTGCTCGGGGCGCAGCGAGCGCCCGGTGCCCGCCACGATGTCGCGGGCACGGTCGTAGGGGAGCAGCCGGCCGCCCTGCCACGGGTCGACCAGCACGCGGACCCCGTCGGGGTCGCCGACGCCCACCACGAAGTGGCCGGGCAGGCCGACGCCGTAGGCCGGCACCCCGGCCCGGCGGGCCACCTCGGTCCAGACGGTCGAGAGCAGGATCGGCAGCCCGCGGCGGCGCCGCAGCACCTCCGGGAGCAGGCTCGACTCGAGCAGCGTGTAGTCCGCCGAGCCGCCGGAGAACGCGCCCAGCGCGCTGCGCAGCCGGACGTCGTCGCGGCCCTCGGCCGGCACCGACTCGGCGAGCCGGTCGAGGGTCTCCAGGCCGCGCCGCTCCAGCGCGTCGAGGGCCTCGCCGGTGGTCTCGGCGGCGGGCAGCGCCTCGGCGGAGACCAGGAGCAGGGCGCGGTCGAGGCGCACGTCGGCCGGGTCGCCGGCCGCGCCCCCGGCCCGGACGACCTCCGCGAAGCGCTCGCGCGAGGCAGCACTCACGCTGCCGATCCTGCGCCACCGGGCGGCACGCCGCGAGTCACCGGCCCCGGCGTGTCGCCGGCGCGTCCGGCACCCGGCGTCCGGCGACCAGGTCGGCCTCGGCGACCTCCTGCACCCGCCCGTCGCGGCCCTCCACGCGCAGGACGCCTGCCTCCCACGAGAGCAGGCGGCCCACGACGTCGGTGAGCGTGACCGGGTCGTGGCGGTAGCGCAGTGAGACCCGCCCGCCGACGTCGGCGGGGGTCACCCGCACCACGAGCCGCGCGGCCGGGCGCCCCGCGGCGGACGCGCCGGGCGACGGCTCGCCGGGCGGGCGTACCGGCTCGCGGGACGACACAGGACCCCCTCGCTCGTGCGGCTCGGCGTGGTCGCGATACTAGGCGGGACCGTGCCACGCTACGGTCACGCCGACGGGCCCCGGCCACGCACCGGGCCCGGCGCACCGCACCACCCACGGGCCGCGACGGCGGCCCCGACACCAGCTCGTGGACCGGGAGGATCCGTCCGTGACCTACGTCATCGCGCAGCCCTGCGTCGACCTCAAGGACAAGGCGTGCGTCGAGGAGTGCCCCGTCGACTGCATCTACGAGGGCGAGCGGATGCTCTACATCCACCCCGACGAGTGCGTCGACTGCGGGGCGTGCGAGCCCGTCTGCCCGGTCGAGGCGATCTTCTACGAGGACGACGTCCCGGCCCAGTGGAAGGACTACACCGCGGCCAACGCGGAGTTCTTCGACGACCTCGGCTCGCCGGGCGGCGCCGCCAAGCACGGCCTCATCGCCAAGGACGCGGCGATCGTGGCCGGCCTCGAGCCGCAGGAGCACGAGGGGCACTGACCCCGACGTCCATGCACTCCGTCGACGCGCCGCCGCCCTCGAGGTGGCGGCGCGTCGGCCATGACGGCGCCAGCCCCGCCCGCGACGCCGCGAGCAGCACCGGGAGGCGCGCATGACCCGACTCGCCGAGCGGCTGCCCGAGTTCCCGTGGGACCGGCTGCGGCCCTACCGCGACCTCGCCGCGCAGCACCCCGACGGCATCGTCGACCTCTCCGTCGGCACGCCGGTCGACCCGGTCCCGGCGAGCGTCCGGCAGGCGCTGGCCGACGCCGCGGACAGCCCGGGCTACCCGCCCACCGCGGGGACGCCGGCGCTGCTCGACTCGGCCCGCGCCTGGGCCTCGCGCACCCTGCACGTCGACCTCGCGCCCGAGGCCGTGCTGCCCACGATCGGGTCGAAGGAGCTCGTCGCCCTGCTGCCGACGCTGCTCGGCCTCGGGCCGCAGGACACCGTGGTGGTGCCCGAGCTCGCCTACCCCACCTACGACGTGGGCGCGCGTGCCGCGGGCTGCCAGGTGGTCGTGTCGGACTCCACCGCCGCGCTGGGCCCGGCGCCGGTGGCGCTGGTGTGGGTCAACTCCCCGGGCAACCCCACCGGCCGCGTGCTGCCGGTCGAGCACCTCGCGAAGGTGGTGGCCTGGGCGCGCGAGCGCGGCGCGGTGGTGGTGAGCGACGAGTGCTACCTGGAGCTGGCGTGGGAGGCCGCGCCGGTGTCGGTGCTCGACGAGCGCGTCTGCGGCGGTTCGCACGACGGGCTGCTCGCCGTGCACTCGCTGTCCAAGCGGTCCAACCTCGCCGGCTACCGGGCCGGCCTCGTGCTCGGCGACCCGGCGCTCGTCGGCCCGCTGCTCGAGGCGCGCAAGCACCTCGGGCTCATGGTGCCCGGCCCCGTGCAGGCGGCCGCCGCGGCCGCGCTCGCCGACGACCTGCACGTCGCCGAGCAGCGGCACCGCTACGGACGCCGCCGCGACCACCTGCTCTCGGCACTGCTCGACGCGGGCCTGTCGATCGAGCACTCCGAGGCCGGGCTCTACCTGTGGGCGTCGCGCGGCCAGGACTGCTGGGACACCGTCGCCTGGTTCGCCGAGCTCGGGATCCTCGTGGCGCCCGGCGACTTCTACGGCGCCGCGGGGGCACGGCACGTGCGCGTGGCCCTCACCGCCACCGACGAGCGCGTGGCCGCCGCCGTGCGCCGGCTCGCGCGGGCCGCCTGACCTTTCGCGGGTCCCGGGCCCGCTGTGCCGTCCGGGTGATCCGAGGGCCTGTCTGAGACCGGACGCGGACCGTTCCGAGACGTGTCTCGTGCACGCGCGTGTGGCTGAGGTCACCTCCCCGCCCTCCCCGGGACAGGAGGAGGGGTGCTGGGTACCGTTCCCACATCGGAGCCTTCCGTGAAGAACCACGGGGGTCCGACGCGAAACGCAGGAGGCCGACGTGTCCGACGTGACCCTCACCTACCCCGGCGGCGAGCTCCCGCTCACCCGGGTCGCCGCCACCGACGGCAACGACGGCATCGACATCTCCTCGCTGCTCAAGACCACCGACGCCGTCACCCTCGACTCCGGGTTCACCAACACCGCGGCGTGCACCTCGGCGATCACGTTCATCGACGGCGACGCCGGGATCCTGCGCTACCGCGGGTACCCGATCGAGCAGCTGGCCGAGCAGTCGTCGTTCCTCGAGACGTCGTACCTGCTCATCTACGGCTCGCTCCCCACGGCGGTGCAGCTCGCCGAGTTCGAGTCCCGGATCAAGCGCCACACGATGCTGCACGAGGACCTCAAGCGGTTCTTCGACGGCTTCCCGCGCGACGCGCACCCGATGCCCGTGCTCTCCAGCGCGGTCTCGGCGCTGTCGACCTTCTACCAGGACTCCCTCGACCCCTTCGACGCCGACCAGGTCGACCTCTCGACCGTGCGGCTGCTGGCGAAGGTGCCCACGATCGCGGCGTACGCGTTCAAGAAGTCCGTGGGCCAGCCGTTCCTCTACCCGGACAACTCGCTGAGCCTCAACGACAACTTCCTGCGCATGACGTTCGGCGTCCCGGCCGAGGACTACGAGGTGGATCCCGTCCTCGCGCGCGCGCTGGACCTCCTGCTGATCCTGCACGCCGACCACGAGCAGAACTGCTCCACGTCCACGGTGCGGCTGGTCGGGAGCTCGCACGCCAACCTCTTCGCCTCGGTCTCGGCGGGGATCAACGCGCTGTTCGGCCCGCTGCACGGCGGGGCCAACCAGGCGGTGCTCGAGATGCTCGAGAAGATCCACCGCAGCGGTGGCGGCGTGAACACGTTCATCCGCCAGGTGAAGAACCGCGAGGACGGCGTGAAGCTCATGGGCTTCGGCCACCGCGTGTACAAGAACTACGACCCGCGCGCCGCGATCGTGAAGCGCACGGCCTACGAGGTGTTCGAGGCGCTCGGCGTCACCGACCCGCTGCTCGACATCGCGCTGCGCCTCGAGGAGGTCGCGCTCAACGACGACTTCTTCATCTCGCGCAAGCTCTACCCGAACGTCGACTTCTACACAGGGCTCATCTACAAGGCGATGGGCTTCCCCACGCGGATGTTCACGGTCATGTTCGCCCTCGGCCGGCTGCCCGGGTGGATCGGGCAGTGGCGCGAGATGATCGCCGACCCGGAGACCAAGATCGGCCGCCCGCGGCAGGTCTACGTCGGGCCGACCGAGCGGGCCTACGTCCCCGTCGACCAGCGCTGACCCGGCGGGCCGCGCGCGAGGTCAGCGCGCGCGGCCCTCGGCCAGCATCGTCAGCGTCTCCGCGACCCGCCGGTCGCGCGTCTCGTCGCGCTTGGCCTCCGCGACCCACCGGGCGAACTCCTTGCGGTGGGAGTAGGCCAGGCCGTCGAAGGCCGCGCGCGCCGCGGCGTCCGAGTCCAGGGCGGCCTGAAGCGCCGGCGGGATCTCCACGGTGCGCGGCGCGGCGTCGGCGACGATGACGACGTCCACCTCGTCGCCCGGCGACACCCCGGCGGCCTTGCGGACCGCGGCGTTGAGGCCCACGAGGTTCTCGCCGCCCATGCGCGCGACGCGGCCCTCGAAGCTGTGGCCGGCCACGGTGACCCGGACGGGGAACGCCTTGGCGCCTCCGCCCACCTGCGCCACCTGCTCGTCGGTGAGCACGATGGCCGCGGCCGGCCCGCGCGGGTGCAGCGTGGTCCGCAGGCGCAGCGCGGGGTCGGTCATGTCAGCCCTTCCAGTCGGGGGCGGAGTCGCGCATCGACCCGATGCGCAGCCGGTTGCCGAACGGGTCGCGGACGCCGAAGTCGACGCCGTAGCCGCGGTCCTCGAGGTCGTCGGTGAAGTCGGCGCCGGCGGCCGCGAGGCGCGCGTGGACGGCGTGCGGGTCCGCGGTGGTGAACGCGACCCAGCCGCCCGCGGCGCCCTTGGTGAGCAGGTCGCGGACCTGCTCGGCGGTGGCCGGGTCCATCGACGGCGGACCGGGCACCTCGAGGAGGATCTCGCGGCCGGCGTCGCCGGGCGCGCCGACGGTGAGCCAGCGCATGAACCCGAGGTCGACGTCGGCGCGGACCTCGAGGCCGAGCAGCCCGACGTAGAAGTCCAGCGCCTGCTGCTGGTCGAGGACGAAAAGGGACGACAGTCGCGTGGTGGTGAGCATGGGGCGAGGCTAGGCGGCCGGCTCGTCGCGCGGTTGTCCGAAACTGCTCGGCCGGGCCCAGGCCTTCTCGAAGCACACCGGCACGCGCTCGCGCGGCGCCCCGGCCCGGAACGCCGCCGGGGTCTGCCCCACGACCTCCCGGAAGGTGCGCGTGAAGGTCGCGAGGCTGCTCAGGCCCACCGCGGTGCACACGTCCACGACGTCGAGCTCGGTGGTGCGCAGCAGCGACATCGCGCGCTCGATCCGGCGCCGCTGGAGGTAGCGGTGCGGCGTCTCGCCGAAGGTGTCGCGGAACGCCCGGATGAAGGCGGCCTCCGACAGGCAGGCGATGCCGGCGAGGGCGGGGACGTCGAGGGGCTCGGCGTAGCGGCGGTCGATCGCGTCGCGGGCGCGCAGCAGGCGCCGGTTGCGCTGCTCGCGGTCCTGACCCACGCGCCGATGCTAGACGGACCCGGCCGGCGCGCGGGCCGCTCAGATCTCGAAGGTGCCGCCGATGCGCCAGTAGAAGCCGTCGCTCCGGTCGAGGAAGCCGCCGTCGACGAGGTAGCGCCGCAGGGACACCCAGTCGTGCTCGTACCAGGTGCGCAGCACCGTGTCGACCTCGGTCTCGGCGTAGGCGCGGCCGGGCTCGAACGACTGCGCGACGACGTCGAGCAGCACCAGCTTGCGCGACCACCGGGCCGGCATCGACACGATGCGCCCGTCGCGCACGAACGTGCGCAGGACCTTGGCCCGCTCCGCGGCGTCGACGGCACCCGTCACGGGGAGGTCCGCGGGGTCCGCCACGACGTCACGCGTGCGCGTGCAGCGCGGCGTTGAGGCCGCCCCAGCTGCCGCTGCGCGGGCGCGCCTCGAGCGACCCGGAGACCGAGTTGCGCCAGAACTGCATGCCGTCGATGCCGGACAGGTCGCGGCCCTTGGCCACCTCGCCGTCGGGCAGGGTGATCTTCGACCCGGCCGTGATGTAGCAGCCGGCCTCCACGACGCAGTCGTCGCCGAGCGAGATCCCCACGCCCGCGTTGGCGCCGATGAGGCAGCGGCGGCCGATGCTGACGACCTCCGTGCCGCCGCCGGACAGCGTCCCCATGATCGAGGCGCCGCCGCCGACGTCGGAGCCGTCGCCGACCACGACCCCCGCGGAGATCCGGCCCTCGACCATCGACGCGCCCAGCGTGCCGGAGTTGAAGTTCACGAAGCCCTCGTGCATCACCGTCGTGCCCGGGGCGAGGTGCGCGCCGAGCCGCACGCGGTCGGCGTCGGCGATGCGCACGCCGGGAGGCACGACGTAGTCGACCATGCGCGGGAACTTGTCCACGCCGAGCACCGTGAGGTGCGCGCCGGTGCGGCGCAGGCGCACCTGCACCTCGGTGAGGCGGTCGACCGGGACCGGCCCGAGCGTGGTCCACGCGACGTTCTGCAGCAGCCCGAACACGCCGTCCAGCGAGACCGTGCGCGGGGCCACCAGCCGGTGCGAGAGCAGGTGCAGGCGCAGCCAGACGTCCGCGGTGTCGACAGGGGCAGCGGACAGGTCCTCGATGGAGGTGGACACCACCACCGTGCGGGTGCCGCGCACGTCGTCGGTGTGGGTGCCCGCTGACAGGCCCTCGACGTCGACGGGCTCCTCGGCCAGCGCCGGCTCGGGGTACCAGACGTCGAGCAGCACGTCGTCGGCGTACGTCGCGAGGCCCATGGCGGCAGCGGGCGAGGACAGCAGCGTCATGTCCCCAACCTACCGAGCCCGGGCCCCGGCCCCGTCCGTCGCGACCGTCGCGGGCGCGGATGCGCGGGCCGGACCTCGGCCGGCCGGCACGCGGCGACGGGCTAGGCTCGGCGCCGTGACCGGCAGCGTGGAGCTCGACCTGGGCAGCGACGTCGTCCCCCTCCTCCGGGCGCTCATCGACGTCCCGAGCGAGTCGCGCCACGAGCAGGTGCTCGCCGACGCCGTGGAGCGCGCCGTGTCCGCCCTGCCGCACCTCGAGGTCGTGCGCGACGGGCACACCGTGGTCGCACGGACCCACCTCGGCCGCGCCGAGCGGGTGGCGATCGGCGGGCACCTCGACACCGTGCCGGAGAACCGGAACCTGCCGTCGTCGGTCATCACCGAGGACGGCGAGGAGCGCGTGTACGGCCTCGGCGCCTGCGACATGAAGGGCGGGGTCGCGGTCGCCCTGCGCCTGGCCGCCGAGCTGACCGAGCCGACCCGCGACGTCACGTGGATCTGGTACGAGGCCGAGGAGATCGACTCCCAGTTCAACGGCCTGCGCCGGCTCGCGCAGGAGCGGCCCGAGCTGATCGCCTCGGACTTCGCGGTGCTCATGGAGCCCTCCAACGCCGGGGTGGAGGCGGGCTGCCAGGGCACCATGCGCGTCGAGGTGCGCACCACCGGGGTGCGCGCGCACTCCGCCCGCTCGTGGATGGGGCGCAACGCGATCCACGACGCCGGCGAGGTGCTGCGTCGGCTCCAGGAGTACCAGCCGCGCGAGGTGCTCATCGACGGCCTGGCCTACCGCGAGGGGCTCAACGCCGTGGGCATCCGCGGCGGCGTCGCGGGCAACGTCATCCCGGACGAGTGCGTCGTGGCGGTCAACTACCGCTTCGCCCCGTCGCGGTCCTCCGCGGAGGGGGAGGCGCACCTGCGGGAGGTGTTCCACGGCTTCGACGTCGAGGTCGTCGACGCCGTCGACGGCGCCCTGCCGGGGCTCGAGCAGCCCGCCGCCGCCGCGTTCGTCGCTGCGGTCGGCGCCGTGCCCTCGCCGAAGTTCGGGTGGACCGACGTCGCGAGGTTCAGCGGCCTGGGCGTCCCCGCCGTCAACTACGGGCCGGGCAACCCCTCGCTCGCGCACTCGCGCGACGAGTTCGTGCCGGTGCGCGACCTGCACGCGGTCGAGGCCGGGCTGCGCACGTGGCTGACGTCGTGACCCCGCAGGGGCCCGGCGTCGACGACGAGCCGCCGCGCCGGCCGTGGAACCGGGGGCTGGTGGCGGGCGCGATCGTGGCCGGCCTGGTGGCGGTGGTGACGTCGGTGATGCTGTCGCAGCAGGCCTACCAGCTCGAGGCCGGCACCGTCTCCGCGCTCGTGCTCACGTTGCTCGTGGCGTTCATCGTGTCGAGCACGGTGTGCATCATCCTCGTGTACGTCGCGGCGCGGCAGCGCACGCGGCCCGGGCCGTGAGCGGCCGCGAGCGGGTCAGCCCACGCGGTTGACGAACGACACGGTGGCCGCGCTGATCTGGGTGCGCGCCTCGTCGTGCGGGATGGTCGGCGTGCCGTCGCCCTTCTGCTCGCCGTAGTCGCCGAAGCTGGAGTGCACCGCTCCGTCGACGACGACGAAGTGCGCCGAGGGCGGCAGGTCGGCCCGGGAGGCGGCCACCTTGTCCGGCGTCGCGAGCCCGTCGAGGCTGGCCGAGATCGACAGCACCGTCGCCGTGAGCGTGCCGCTGATGTCGCCGGCCGGGTACGAGGCGTAGAACAGCAGGCCGCGCACCGGCGCGATGGTGTCGCTGTCGTGCGCATCGGCCTCCATGGCCGCAACCGTGCCGCCGAGCGAGTGGCCGCCGACGACCCAGCTGGTGACGGCGGGGTAGGCGTCGCGGATGCGGGCGAACGTGCCGAGCGAGAGGAACGCGATGCCCAGCGGCTGCTTGACGATGACGACGAGGTGCCCGGCCGCGGCCACCGGCCGCAGCACGGCGGCGTAGGCACGCGGGTCGACCAGCGCGCCCGGCTCGAACACCAGCCCGGTGGTTCCGGCGCCGGCGGTCGGCGTCAGCACGATCTGGGTCGGGTACTCGTCGACCGTGACGGCGGCGTCGGACTGCAGGGCGGCGAGCGCCGGCTCCTGCGCGACGTACGGGCGCAGCCACGCGATCCCCGCGATCCACGCGACCGACAGCAGCACCAGCAGCCCGCGCCCGACGGTGCGCCACACGGACGGCTCACGGCGGCGTCCGGACAGCGCGGCCACCAGGACCGCGACGAGCACCGTCAGCACGAGCAGCACGGCGTACGCCGGGTGCCCGTGCACCACGGCCGGCCAGGCGGTCAGGCACACCCACGCGACCACCAGCACCGCGGCGGCCGCCACGGCCCGCACCACCCACGTCATAGCTCCCCCTCGCCGGTCGGTCCACTGTAGGGCGGCGGGCAGGTGCCCGCCCGAGGACGACGACGCCGTCACCCCAGCGGCGTCGCCTCCAGGCCGCGCCACGCCTGCCGGGTGTCGGCCGTGTCGTGGTGGGGGTGGCGGAACCCGTCGACGAAGGAGGCGACGTCGGCGAGGTCCCACACGCTGGCGAACCGGGCGAGGGCGGCACGGTCCACGGCGACGCCCGAGCGCCGCTCGTAGTGCGCGATGTCGTCGTCGGCGAACCACCAGAGGTCGCGCTCGGGTGCGGCCAGCGCGACGGTGTCCCAGTCGACCAGGACGGGCCCTGCGTCGGTGGTGATCACGTTGCCGGGGTGGGGCTCGCCGTGCGTCACCACGAGCCGGCCCGCGTCGCCGGCCGCCGCCTCCCGCACCCGGTCGAGCGTCGCGCGGAGCGCGTGCTCGTGCGCGCGCGCCCACTCGCGCGCGGGCTCGCTCCACGGGCCGCCGGTCCAGGGCCGGTCGAGGTCGGCGAGCGCGAGGTCGAGCGCGTCGCCCCCGGGCACCGGCGCCGCGGTGGTCGGCAGCGTCGCCGGGCGGGCGCGGTGCAGGTCGGCGAGCACGTCGACGAGCGCCTGGCGCTCGACGGGCGTGCGCTCGTCGCCCCACCGCCCGGGCCTGCCCTCGACGACGTCGTGCACGGTGAGCGCGAAGCGGTCCTCGAGCCGGGCCAGGGGCTCGCCGTCGCCGGTCGGCACCGGGGCCACCACGGCGCGCAGGCCCCCGTGGCGCAGGTCCACGGCCACCCGCAGGGCCCGGCGCAGCCCGGCGAAGGCCTCGTCCCGCCCGCGGCCGAGCATCGGCTTGGCGTCGAGGTCGTCGACGGTGAGGAACAGTGCGCGCCCCGAGTGCTCCACGGCGAGCCAGTGGTGGCTCCCGAACCCCACCGGCCGGTGCTCCAACGTGCGCAGCGAGAACCGCCAGCGCTCGTGCAGGACGTCGTGCAGGAGGACGAGGTCGAGGTCCGCCGGCGGCTCCTGCACGTGCCGACGCTAGGCCCGCGCGGCGCGGCCGCGCAGCCCCTCGACGACGTCGGGGCGCCCCGGAGGACCGGGACGCCCCGACGGACGGGCGGCGGCGGGCCCGACCGGACCAGGTCCGGGGGGCGCCGCAGGGATCAGGCCGCGCCGCGGCGCAGGCGGGCGGCGACGCCGACGGCGCGCTGGGCGAGGTGGTCGAGCGCGGCGAACTCCTCGTCGGCGGGCGGGTTGGCGCCGTTGAACGACACGTGCGAGACGCCGTAGGGGTTGCCGTCGTTGAACTTCACGGCCGGGTCGGTGTAGCCCGGCGGCACGATGATGCCGCCGAAGTGGTAGACGGAGTTGTAGAGCGCCAGCAGCGTGGTCTCCTGGCCGCCGCGCTTGGTCCCGGTCGAGGTGAAGGCGGCGTAGACCTTGTCGGCGAGCTTGCCCTGCGCCCACAGGGGCCCGAGGGTGTCGAGGTACTGCTTGAGCTGCGCGGCCACGTTGCCGTAGCGCGTGGGGGTGCCGAACAGCACGACGTCGGCCCACTCGATGTCGGCCGGGGTGGCCACCGGGACGTCGGCGGTGGCGGCGGAGTGGGCGGCCCAGGCCTCGTTGGAGGCGATCGCCTCGGCGGGGGCGAGCTCGGCGACGCGCACGAGGCGCACCTCGGCGCCGGCCTTCTCGGCGGCCTGGGCGGCGCGGGCGGCCATGGTGTGCACGGACCCGGTGGCGCTGTAGTAGATGACGGCGACCTTGACGGCGTCGGTCACGGGGACTCCTTCGGTACGGCGAGGACTGTGGTTGATCGTTCAACGATCTAAGAGTAGTTGAACATGGAACTACCGAGTCCGCAAGCGGAGGCCCCGGGCCCTCCGCTGGCAGATCCCGGGGAGATCCCCGCAGCGCGTGGCGAGGTCGCCCGCGCCGCCGCGGGGCGCGTTAGCGTCGTGCCCGTGACCCCGGACGACGACGCCCCCGCCGCAGCCGGCCAGCCCGAGCAGCCCGCCCGGACGGCCCCCGCCGAGCGCACCAAGGGCCCGGTCACGCTGCGCCGCTCGCAGGTCACGGCCAGCACCACCGACCAGCGACTGCTCGACACCCGCGGGCCCAGCGACTGGGTGCACACGGACCCGTGGCGGGTGCTGCGCATCCAGGCGGAGTTCGTCGAGGGGTTCGGCGCCCTCGCCGGCCTCGGCCACGCCGTGAGCATCTTCGGCTCCGCGCGCACGAGCCCCGGGACGCCGGACTACGAGAACGCGGAGCGACTCGCGTCCCTGCTCGCCGGCCGCGGGTACGCCGTCATCACCGGCGGCGGCCCCGGGATCATGGAGGCCGCGAACAAGGGGGCCTGCGAGGCGGGCGGCACCTCGGTGGGCCTCGGCATCGAGCTCCCCTTCGAGCAGGGCATGAACCAGTGGGTCGACATCGGCATCCACTTCCGCTACTTCTTCGCGCGCAAGACGATGTTCGTGAAGTACGCCCAGGCGTTCGTCGTCTTCCCCGGCGGTTTCGGCACCTTCGACGAGCTGTTCGAGGCGCTCACCCTGGTGCAGACCGGCAAGGTCACCTCGTTCCCCGTCGTGCTGTTCGGCTCGGACTACTGGGGCGGGCTCGTCGACTGGCTGCGCGACCACGTCCTGGCCGAGGGCAAGATCTCCCCGCGGGACCTCGAGCTGCTCCACGTCGTCGACGACCTCGAGGAGGCGGTGGCCATCGTGGACGCCGGCATCCGCGGCCACAACGGCGGCGGGGCCCCCGCCGGCTGGTACCCCCCGGTGGAGGTCTGAGTGCCCACGGTCACCGTGTTCTGCGCGTCCAGCGAGAGCATCGACGAGCGGTACTCCGTGCTCGCGGGCGAGGTGGGCTTCGCCATCGCCCGTCGTGGCTGGACCCTCGTGAGCGGCGGCGGGTCGGTCAGCTCGATGGGCGCCCTCGCCCGTGCGGCGCGGGCCGGCGGCTCGCGGACCGTCGGCGTCATCCCGCGGGCGCTGGTCGAGCTCGAGGTGGCCGACCACGGCGCCGACGAGCTGGTGGTCACCGACGACATGCGCGAGCGCAAGGGGGAGATGGACCGCCGCAGCGACGCCTTCCTCACCCTGCCCGGCGGCATCGGCACGCTCGAGGAGCTGCTCGAGATCTGGGTCGCGCGCTCGCTGCGCATGCACGACAAGCCGATCGTGGTCCTCGACCCGTGGGGCGACCTCCAGCCGCTGGCCCTGCTCGTGAGCGGGCTGGTCGAGGCCGGCTTCGTGCGCGACACGGCGGCCGCGCTCCCCGTGTGGACCTCCACCGTGGAGGACGCCGTCGCCGCCATCGAGCGCGGCTGGGCGGAGATGGGTCAGGTCGTCCCGACCGAGCCGACCGCGGCGGAGTGGCTCGAGGCCGAGCCGTGACCGGGCCCGCGGGTCACCAGATCCCGGGCACCAGCGCGGCGCCGACCCGGCGCCGGTAGTCGGCGTACTCCGGGTACGCCTCGAGCAGCCACCGCTCCTCCACCCGCCGCTTGAGGTCGAGCTCGACGGCGAGCAGCGCGACGGGCACCAGCGCCCACGGCCCGGTCGCGAGGGCGAACCCGGTGGAGGCCAGGATCAGCCCGCTGTAGATGGGGTGCCGCACGACCCCGTAGACGCCCCCGCTGCGCAGGCTCGCGTCCCGCAGCGGCGCCGGGTTGGCGGTCAGCGCGGAGCCGAGGCCCACGATCGCCGCGGTGAACACCGCGACCCCGGCGGCCTTCAGGGCGATGCCGACCACCAGCAGCGCGGTGCGCACGGCGTCCGGCCAGCCGCCGCGGTCGAGCAGGCCGACCACGAGGATCGCCACGAGCAGGACGCCCTGCAGCGCCACCCAGCCCTGGCCCTTGCTCCCGAGTGAGGGGATCACGCGGCCGAGTCTGCCGTCCTCACCCCAGCGCGCGCAGCAGCAGCGCGGTCAGGCCCAGGGCGGCCACGACGCCGAGCCCCCCGGCGAGCGCCATCGCCCGCAGGGGGTAGGCGTAGGCGCCGATCCGCGTCTCGCGACCCAGCGCCCGGCGCAGCCGCCCGGCCCGGCCGCCCGCGGGCGGCGCGGCCCCGCCGGCCGTCGCGGGCGCCCGCAGCGCCATGTCAGGCCGCCGGCGAGGTCGGCGCAGCGCCCGTGGCCGGTCCCGTGCCGCCGCCCGCTGCGCCGGCCCCGCCGCCGGCGGCGCGCCGGTCGCGCAGCCGCGACGCGGCGTCGGGCGACAGCGCGCGCACGGCGTCGGCCGTCGTGCCCGTGGCGCGCACGAAGGCGACGTCGCCGGGCTGGAGGGCCGCACCGTCGACCGTGGCCCGGTCGCGGCGCACGACGGTGTCCGGGCCGATCGTGTACGTCGCGGTGAACCCGTCCGAGCTGCGCAGCGTGACCGACGACGCGGACGCCGCCGTCACGGTGCCGCGCTGGAGCGCGATGTCCACCGGGCCGGAGGGCCGCGCGACGGTGACCTCGCCGTGCAGCAGCGAGCGGATCAGCCGCGCGCGCGGCCCGCGACGCGCCGCCCCCGCGGCCGACGCGTCGGCCGCCGGGACGAGGTCCGACACCGTCGTGGCGGCGCCGCCGGTGGAGGAGGCGGCCGGCGTCCTCGTGCCCGCGACCGCCACGCCGGTGAGCGCGGAGGCGGCCACGGCGCCGGTGACGACCCACGCGGCCGCCCCGGCGACGCGCCGGGCTCGCCCGGCGCGCGGGGCGTCGTGCGCCCCGGGGCTCCCGAGGTGCCCGGGCTCCCCGCGGGAGGGGCTGGAGGGGGACGGCGCGGGCTCGGACGGACCGGGGAAGGGCGTGCTCATCGGGTGCTCCTGCCGTGCGGTGAGGGACGCTCTCCCTCGCTCACGACGACCGTGCGCCCCGCGGGTGCGGCCGGCGTCTCCCCGACGTTCGGGTCACGTAAGGACCGATGTCACTGGTGAAACGGTCGTCTCCCGGCCCCGGAAGCGACCGTCTCACCAGTGACGTCGTGGTCAGGCGAGGCCGCGGCGGGCGACGGCGGGCGGTCGCGTGCCGGCGATCGAGGCCACCATGTCGAGCGTCTGCCGGGTGGCGGCGACGTCGTGCGCGCGGAACACGCGCGCACCGAGCCAGGCCGACACCGACGTCGCGGCCAGCGTGCCCACCAGACGGTCCGCGGGGGCGGCGATGTCGAGGGCCTCGCCCACGAAGTCCTTGCGGCTCAACGACACCAGCACGGGCCAGCCGGTGGCGACCAGCTCCGGCAGCCGGCGGGTGGCCTCCAGCGAGTGCCGCGTCGACTTGCCGAAGTCGTGCCCCGGGTCGACCAGCACCGACTCCCGCGGTACGCCGAGCGCCACGGCCCGCTCCGCCTCCGCGGTGGTGCGGGCGACGACGTCGGCCATGACGTCGTCGTAGGCCACGCGGTGCGGGCGGGTGCGCGGCGCCGCCCCGCCGGTGTGGGTGCACACCAGGCCGACGCCGAACTCCGCGGCCACCTCCGCGAGCCGCGGGTCGTGCCCGCCCCAGGCGTCGTTGAGCAGCTCCGCCCCCTCGAGGCACGCGGCCCGCCCCACCTCGGCGCGCCAGGTGTCGACGCTCACCACCACGTCGTGGCGCGCGCGGACCGCGGCGACGAACGACGCCGTGCGCCGGATCTCCTCGGCGGCGTCGACCTCCGCCCCCGGGCCGGCCTTGACCCCGCCGACGTCGACGATGCCGGCGCCCTCCTCCACGGCACGGGCCACGGCCTCCAGCGCCGCGCCCTCGGCGTAGGTGGCGCCCTTGTCGTAGAACGAGTCCGGGGTGCGGTTGACGATCGCCATCACCACGGTCTCGTCGTCGTCGACCACGTGGCGACCCAGGCGCAGGGGCACGCCGTCCTCCCGTCCCGTCCCGGCGGGGCCGGCGCCCCGACGCCCCGACAGCGTGGCATGCTCGACCCCGGCCCGCCCCGCGGGCCGCCCCGGACGCCGTCCGGCGCGCACCGGCAGCCCCCATGGGCGCACCACGAGGAGGAGCACGGCCATGGCGTTCGTGTACGTGGTCGCCGGCATCGTCCTCATCGCCGTCGTCGCGCTGCTCGCCGTCGGCCGCCTCGGCGAGCTGCCCGACGTCGAGCCGGACCGCCCCCCGCTGGCCCTGCCGGACGACCGGATGCTCGAGCGCTCCGACGTCGACGCCGTGCGCTTCGCCGTGGGCCTGCGCGGCTACCGCATGGACGAGGTGGACGACGTCCTCGACCGGCTCGCCGTCGAGGTCTCCGAGCGCGACGCGCGCATCGCCGAGCTCGAGGGCCGCCTGCGCGGCCAGGGCGTGCCGCGTCCGCTGGGCACGACCCCGCCGGCCGACCCCGCCGCGCCGCCGCCGGGGGAACCGCCGGCCGCCCCGGCCGGCTGAGGCACCCGTGGCGGACCCCTCTGACGGGACCGTGCTCGGCGAGGACGGCGTGCGCCGGTGCGCCTGGGGCGCGAGCACCGCGGAGTACCGCGCCTACCACGACACCGAGTGGGGCCGCCCGGTCCACGGCGACGAGGCCGTGTTCGAGCGGATCACCCTCGAGGCGTTCCAGTCCGGGCTGGCCTGGATCACCATCCTGCGCAAGCGCGAGGCCTTCCGTGCCGCCTTCGACCGCTTCCGGATCCCTGTGGTGGCCGCCTACGGCGAGGCCGAGCGCGAGCGGCTGCTCGCCGACGCCGGCATCGTGCGCAACCGGGCCAAGGTCGACGCCACGATCCGCAACGCCCGGGCCGCCGCCGATCTGCTCGAGGCCGAGGGGGAGGGCGCGCTGGACCGGCTGGTCTGGTCGTTCGCCCCGCCGCCCGGGCGCCCGCGCCCCCGCCGCGGGGCCGACGTCGTGGCCACCACCCCCGAGTCCACCGCCCTCTCGCGCGAGCTCAAGCGCCGCGGGTTCGTCTTCGTCGGGCCCACGACGATGCACGCGGCGATGCAGGCCATGGGCCTCCTCGACGACCACCTGGCCGCGTGCGAGGTCGTCGTCGGCTGACCCCGGCGGGGCCGCCGGGCCGCCCTCGCGACCGGCCCGTGACCAGGTCGGGACGCAGGCGAGACGCCGGCCGCCCGCGCGGGGCTGTGCACGGGGTCCGGACGATCAGGGATAATGGCGGCACGACATCGCGCTGCCTGACCTCCGGGCGGCGCGTCGACGCGAAAAGGGGTGCTGGATGGCCGCGATGAAGCCGCGGACGGGCGATGGCCCGCTCGAGGTCACCAAGGAGGGTCGTGGCATCGTCATGCGCGTCCCGCTCGAGGGAGGCGGACGTCTCGTCGTCGAGCTCACCCCCGACGAGGCGCGCGACCTCGGTGCCCAGCTGAGCACGGTCGCCGGCTGAGCTGCCCCGAGGCAGCCTCCGGCACCACCGGGTCCGACCCGTGTCCGGCCCCGTCCCCTCCGGGGGGCGGGGCCGTCGTCGTCCCCGGGGGCGGTCGCCTCAGCGCCGGACGGCGGTGAGCAGCCCGTCGCCCACCGGGAGCAGGGCGACGAGGAAGCGCTCGTCCTCCTGGAGGTCGCCGAGGGTGCTGCGGATGGCGATGGTGTCGGGGTCGCGCTGGGCCGGGTCGGCGACCCGGTCGTGCCAGAGGCTGTTGTCGACCGCGAGCACGCCCCCGGGGCGCAGCAGGCGCGCCGCCTCCTGGACGTAGTCCGGGTACTCGTCCTTGGCGCCGTCGACGACGACGAGGTCGTAGGAGGCGTCGGCCAGCCGGGGGAGCACCTCGAGCGCGCGGCCGGTGATGAGCCGGGTGCGCGAGGCGGCGACCCCCTCGGCGGCGAAGGCCTCGCGCGCGTGGCGCTGGTGCTCGGCCTCGATGTCCACGGACGTGAGCACGCCGTCGGGTGCCATGCCGCGCAGCAGCCAGACGCCCGAGACGCCGGTGCCCGTGCCGATCTCGACGACGGTGCGGGCCGCGAGGACCGCGGCCAGCAGCCGCAGGGCCGCCCCGGTGCCGGGGTGCACGGGGACGCAGCCGACCTCCTCCGCGCGGGCCCGGGCGTTGAGCAGCACCGGGTCCTCGGGGACGAAGGCCTCGGCGTACTCCCAGCTGGAGCGGAACGCGGCGAGGGCGCGGGTGTCGAGGTCCACGCGGCGAGGCTAGCGGTGCCCGCGGGCCAGGGGGGCACAACGGGCCCTCCCGTCCGGCCGGACGGGAGCCGCGGCAGGGGAACCCGCGACCGGCCCCGGTCGTTGGCCGAGGTGGACGACGACCAGCCGCACCGCGCCGTCCTCGGTCCCGGGCCCGCCCGAATCCCCCCATCGGGCGGCCCGGGCCACCTGAGAGCTCCCTGTGAGTTCGGCCGTGGCGAGCGTGCGCGGTTTTCGCGCAGACGACGACGGGAAGGCACCATGGACCTCACGACCGGTGGGGCGGGTCACGGGCTCGCCCTGCTCGACCGGGCCGTGCCGCAGTCCGAGGAGCACGCCATGTCCGCCGTGTCCGACCCGTCGCGCGAGACCGCCGGCGCGCCGAGCGCCCCGCCCGCCCCGTGGGCCGCACCGTCGTGGGACGACGTCGTGCGCGATCACGGCGCCCGCGTGTACCGGCTCGCCTACCGCCTCACGGGCAACCAGCACGACGCCGAGGACCTCACCCAGGAGGTCTTCGTCCGGGTGTTCCGGTCGCTCTCGCAGTACACGCCCGGCACCTTCGAGGGCTGGCTGCACCGCATCACCACCAACCTCTTCCTCGACCAGGTGCGCCGCAAGGCACGCATCCGCTTCGAGGGCCTGCCCGAGGACGCCGCCGACCGCCTCGCCTCCCGCGACATCGGCCCGGCGCAGCTCGTCGACGACCGCACCTACGACGCCGACGTCCAGGCCGCGCTCGACGCGCTGCCTCCGGACTTCCGGGTCGCGGTCGTGCTCTGCGACATCGAGGGCCTCACGTACGAGGAGATCTCCGAGCTGCTCGGGATCAAGCTCGGCACCGTGCGCTCGCGCATCCACCGCGGCCGCGCCCAGCTGCGCGACGCGCTCGCGCACCGGACCCCGGCCACGGCCGTGCGCCTCCCGTCGGCGGGCGCCCCGTGAGCCGATGCCTCGGCGCCCGCGTCGCCGACCTCGCCGACGGCCGGCTCTCGCCGGCCGAGGCGGAGCGCGCGTTCGCGCACGTCGCCGTCTGCGGCCGCTGCCGCGCCGCGCTCGACGCGCAGCGCGCCGCGTCCGCGCGGCTGGGCGACACCCCCGGGATCGCCCCCTCCGACGACCTGCTCCAGCGGCTGCGCTCGGTCCCCGCGGCCGCCCCGCGCGACCCGGCGGCCGTCGTCCCGGCGCAGGGCGGAGCCGGTCCCCGGCCCGCGGGCGCCGCCGGCGTGCGTCCCGGCGGGTCCCGGCCCGCGGTGGCCCGCCGGCGCCGGCGCGGGCGGGTGGTGCTCGCCTCCGCGGCGGGCGCGGCGGCCCTGGCCGTGGTGGCCGTCGTCGGCACCACGTCGACCCTGTCCACCACCGTCGTCCCCCACCCCTCGATCGCGCCGGTGGTCGACACGCTGTTCGACGAGCACGCCGCCGTCACCGAGCAGCTGCCCCTCTCGGGCCCCCGCATCGTCACCGTCGACCTGACCCGCCCGCAGGCGTCGCCTTCCCCGACCCCGTGAGCCGACGGATCGTCCTGGTCGCCGGAGCCGCCGCAGGGGCGGGCGCGGCCGCGCTCGTGGTGCTCGCCGCGATCGGGACGCCGGACCCCACCGGCAGCGCCGAGGGCTGGACCGGCTGGACCGGCCGCGTGGACGCCGTCTCCGTCGCCGACCGGGCCGCCATGACCCCCGACGACCCCGTGGCCGTCGCGCTGCTCACGCGGTCCTCGGCCGCCGCCTCGCGGGTCGAGTACTCCGGCGTCGCGACCACCTCGGACTCCGCCGGCACGGTCACCACCCGCATCTCGCACGTGCCCGGCAGCGGCACGGTCGCCCAGTCCGTGGGCGTGGCGGCGGGGGCGGTCCAGGTGACGCCGGCGGCCTCGGCCCGATCGTTCGCCGAGGACGGCCGCACCCTCGACCTGCTGCGGGTGAACTACCGCGTGCTGCGCGAGGCCGGCCTCGACACCCAGGTCGCGGGACGCCCCGCGGACGCCGTCGTGGCCGTCGACGCGGCGGGCGTGCTCCAGGCCCGCTACTGGCTCGACCACGCCACCGGGCTCCTGCTGCGCCGCGAGCTGCTCGACGCGCACGGAGCCGTGCGCGAGCGCAGCGGGTTCACCTCGGTGCGCATCGGCTCGGGCACCGCCGTGGTGCCGCCGTCCGTCACTCCCGACCCGTGGCGCCAGCTCGACGCCGGCGGGCTGGCCCAGGCGCGGCGCTCCGGCTGCGCCTGCCCGGACGCGCTGCCCGGCGGCCTCCAGCTGCTCGACTCCAGCCAGGCCCCCGCGGGCACGGTGTCCAGCGCCGCCGTCACCCACCAGCTGTTCTCCGACGGGCTGGTGAGCGTCTCGCTGTTCTCCCTTCCCGGCGACATCTCCGCCGACGACGCGGCCGGCCTGGCCGGCCGGGGCTTCCAGCACGAGGAGCTCGCCGGCAGCTACGCCTGGGTGCGGGGCGGGACCCCGGCCTCGCCGTCGGCCACGGTCGTGTGGGCCTGCCGGGGATCCGTGCTCACCCTGATCGCCGACGACGCCGCCGACCCGCGCAGCATCGCCGCCGCGGTGCTCGCGGCCTTCCCCGCGGACCCGGACCCGGCGGCCGACACGTTCTGGTCGCGGGTGGATCGCGGGTGGTCGCGGATCACCGGCCGGGCGGCCTGACGTGACGGGCGTCCCCGGGGCCGTGGCGGCCCGCCGCGCGGCCGCGTCACGCCGTGGGAGCGGGTCGTGAGGCGGCTCACCGCGGTCGCGGTGTCGCTCGTCGTGCTCCTCGTGCTCGCCGTGGTGGCCGACCGGGCCGCGGCCGCGGTGCTCGGGCGCGTCGTCGACGACCGGCTCGCCGCCGCCTTCCCCGGGGTGGGGTCGACGTCCACCACGGTCGAGGGGATCCCGGTGCTCACGCAGGTGGCGCGCGGCTCGCTCGACCACGTCGTGGTGAGCCTCGACCACGTGCCCACCTCCGGCGGGCTGGTCCTCGACCACGTCGACGCCGACCTCTACGACGTGAGCACCCGGGCGCCGCGCACGGCGGCGCGGGTGGAGGCCGGGGCCACGGTGTCCCTGGCCGCGCTCCAGGCCCGCATCGGCGACCGGTACGTCGTGTCCGCCGAGGGCGACACGCTCGTGGCCACCGTCGCCGACGGCGTCCCGGTCGCGGCCCGGCTCCGACCTGTCGTGACCGACGGCCGGCTGAGCCTCGAGCTGGTGTCGGTGTCCGTGCTCGGCGTCGAGGTCGACGCCTCGCGGCTGCCGTCGTCCTTCGCCGACCGGGTGACCGCCCTGGCCGGGTCGATCGGCCGGCTGCCGCTCGGGCTGGTGGCCACCTCGGCGTCGGTCACGCCCGCCGGCGTGGTCGTGACCGCGACGGGCACCGACGTGCCCCTCGAGGGGGCGTGAGCCCGGGCGGGGCGTTTCTCAGCAGGCTCACAGGGGGTCCGAAGGGTGGCCACCGGCCCGGCGGGCAGCATGGACCCGGCTGCGACCGGCGCGGGACCGGTCCGCACGAGACGATGGGACCCGGCCGGGGGGCCGGGGACGAGCACAGGAGATGCCGGCGATGAGCGAGCACGAGAACCTGTCCGGGGGCGAGCACCAGGGCCGCGAGGCGGCTGCCGGGCCCGAGCCGGCGGTGGTCGGCGCGCGGCCGGGCTGGGCCGGGGCCGGGAACGGAGCCGACGCCGGCTACCCGGCGCCGGACCCGCGGACCCGCGTCGTCGGGCCGCCCGCCCCCACGCCGGCGGACGAGCAGGGCGCACCGGGCGCAGCCCCGACGGGCGCGCCGTACGCCGACGTCCCCCGGCAGGGGGAGGCCGCCGCCCCGGCGCCCGCCCGGTCCACCGGCAGCACGGGCCGCGTCGTGGCGATCGCCGTGGCCGCCGGCCTGCTCGCCGGTGCCGTCGGCGGGGTCGGCGCCTACACGGTGGCCGAGAACCGCTCGTCCACGAGCCTCACCGCGCCCGGCACGGTGCTGCCGCAGAGCAGCGCCGACCTGTCCGCCCGGCCGGACGGCTCCATCGCCGCCGTGGCCGCCGCGGTGCTGCCCACGGTCGTCCAGATCGAGGAGTCCGACGGGCGCGGCGGCGGGGGCACGGGCTCGGGCTTCGTGCTGCGCGGCGACGGCTACATCCTCACGAACAACCACGTGGTGGCCGGTGCCGCGACCGGCGGGGGCTCGCTCACCGTGCGGTTCCAGGACGGCACCAGCGTCCCGGCCCGGATCGTCGGTCGCGACACCTCCTACGACCTGGCCGTGGTGAAGGTCGACCGCACGGGCCTGCCCGTGGCGACCCTGGGCAACTCCGACGGCGTGCGGGTGGGCGACACCACGATCGCCATCGGCTCGCCCCTCGGCCTCGAGGGCACCGTCACCTCCGGCATCGTGAGCGCCCTCAACCGGCCGGTCACCGCCGGCGGGTCGGGCGACAACTCGTTCATCAACGCCATCCAGACCGACGCCGCCATCAACCCGGGCAACTCCGGCGGCCCGCTCGTCGACGCGCAGGGCAAGGTGATCGGCGTCAACTCGGCCATCGCCTCGCTCGGCCAGACGCAGGGCGGCCCGCAGAGCGGGTCCATCGGCCTCGGCTTCGCCATCCCGGTCAACCAGGCCAAGCGGGTGGCCGAGGAGATCATCTCCACGGGCAGGTCGAGCCACCCGGTGATCGGCGTGCAGGTCGACCTGACCTATCCCGGCCCTGGCGCCTCGATCCAGGCCGTGACGCCCGGCGGTCCCGCCGAGGCCGCGGGCCTCAAGGCCGGCGACGTCATCGTGAGCGTCAACGGGCGGGTGATCTCGGACTCGACCGAGCTCATCGTGGCGATCCGCAGCTACGCGCCCGGCGACACCGTGACCCTGGGCGTGAAGTCGGGCAGCGGGACCAAGGACGTCGCGCTCACCCTCGGGTCGGATACCTCGCAGGGCTAGCCAGCACCTACCCTGGAGGCCCAGGACGGGAGGGACGACGTGGACATCCTCGGCATCGGCGGCTGGGAGCTCGTCGTCATCATCGTCGTCGCGCTCCTGCTCGTGGGGCCCGACCGGCTGCCCAAGATGATCGCCGAGGGCGTGAAGTGGGTGCGGGTCCTGCGCGACCAGGCGGCCAACGCCCGCCGCGAGCTGGCCGCCGTGGCCGACCTCGACCCGGCGATCACCGACGAGCTGCGCCGGTCGGTCAACGACATCGCCGAGCTGCACCCCAAGCGGATCGTGTCCTCGTTCATCGACGACGCGACGTCGTCCTCGCCCGGAGCAGGACGCCCGGGCACCACGCCGACGCGCCCGCCGGCGTCCGACCCGCCCTCGGCCCCGCGCGACCTCGCGCCCCCACCGCCCTCGTTCGACGCCGACGCGACCTAGCGCGCCACGCCCGCCGCGAGCAGCGGCGGGCGCAGCGGCAGCCCGGGCTCGAGCAGCTCGAGCAGCCAGCCGGGCAGCGCGTCGCCATCCTCCGCCCAGGCCGACTCCTCGACACCGGTGAGGGCGCGCCGGTAGGACAGCGACCGGGTGAGCGGCCCCACGCGCAGCGCGAGCAGCGCCCAGCGCCGCAGCTGCGGCCGCGGCGCGACGTCGGTCCAGGCCTCCGTGTAGGCGTCGGCGATGCGGTGCAGCGCCGGGTCGTCCGGGCCCAGGCCGTGGTGGTGCATCACCGAGCGCAGCGTCGCGAGCAGCGTCCCGAACGGGTGCCCGACGCACGCGTCGCCCCAGTCGAGGAAGACCGGGCCCGGCACGGCGATGTTGTTGTCGTGCAGGTCGTCGTGCTGAAGCGTCGGCCGCACACCGCCTGCCGCCAGCTCCGCGCAGGCCTCGGCGTACGCCGGGAGCAGGGCCACCAGCGCCTGCGCGTCGTCGTCGTCGAGCCGGCCCGGGGGGCGCTCGACGCGCAGCCGCTCGATCGTCTCAGCGAGCACCTGCGGCATCAGCGCCGGCCGCAGGTCCTCGACGCCGAGGCCCACGAGGCGGTCGGCGTGAGGTTCGAGGCTGCGCTGCAGGCCCGCGTAGGCGCCGAGGTGGTCGGCCATCACGTCCGGAGGGGTGGCGCCGCCGTGGACCGTCCGCGACACCGGCCCGGCGTCGGGCAGCAGCAGGAGCCCGAGGTCGACGTCGTGCGCGACCGGCCGCGGGGTGTGCGGCACGTCGAGCTCGGCCAGCACGGCGAGCAGCGCGACCTCGGCGCGCGCGCCGTCGCCCGGTGCCTTGAGCCAGACGACGCCGTCGGTCGTCTCCAGCCGCAGCACGGTCGACCACGGACGCACGTGCGGATGGGTGCGCCCGACCACGCGGGTGCCGCGCTCGGCCAGGCGGTCGGCGGCCCAGCCGGTGGCGGTCGCGAGCCAGCCGGGATCGGTCCAGCGAGCGGGGGTGGGGAGGTCGGTCACCCCCGCATCGTGGCGGAGGTCAGGCCCGGCCCGCAGGCGTGATTCCCAGCGGCATCCCGACCAGCCCGCGCGAGCGCGACGCCAGCCGCCCCGCGATCTCGCGCAGCACGGTGGACGCCGGGGCGTCCGGCTCGGTGAGCACGAGCGGCCGGCCGTCGTCGCCGCCCTCGCGCAGCCGGACGTCGAAGGGCACCCGTCCCAGCAGCGGCACCTCGGTGCCGAGCTCGGTGCTCAGGGTCTGCGCGACCACCTCGCCGCCGCCCGAGCCGAACAGGTCCATGGGCTCGCCGCAGTGCGGGCACGGGAACGCCGACATGTTCTCGATGACGCCGGACACCCGCGTGCGGGTCTGCTGGGCGAGCATGCCGGCGCGGATCGCGACCTCGGCCGCGGCGGTCTGCGGCGTCGTGACGACGAGGACCTCCGCCGAGGGCAGCAGCTGGGCGAGGGAGATCGCGACGTCGCCGGTGCCGGGCGGGAGGTCGAGCAGGAGCACGTCGAGGTCGCCCCACCAGACGTCGGCGAGGAACTGCTCGAGCGCGCGGTGCAGCATCGGGCCGCGGAACGCCACCGGCTGCGAGACGCCGCCCGGCTTGAACGGCAGCATCGAGATGACCCGGACGCCGTAGGCCTGCGGCGGCATGATCATGCCTTCGACCATCGTGGGCGGCTCGGTCGCGCCGAGGATGCGCGGGATCGAGTGGCCGTAGATGTCGGCGTCGACGAGCCCCACGGAGAGGCCGTCCGCGGCGAGCTGCACCGCGAGGTTGGCCGTCACGGACGACTTGCCCACGCCGCCCTTGCCGGACGCGATGGCGTACACGCGGGTGAGGCTGCCCGGCTTGGCGAACGGGATCTCGCGCTGGTCGTGGCCCACGAGGCCGGCCCGCAGCTCCTTGCGCTGCTCCTCGCTCATGACGTCGAGCTCGACCTGCACCTCGCGGATACCGGGGACGGCGCCGACGGCGTCGCGCACGCGCGTCGTGATCGTGTCGCGCATGGGACAGCCGGCCACGGTGAGGTAGACCGCGACGCGGGCCACGTCGCCGACGACCTCGCGCGACTTCACCATCTTCAGCTCGGTGATCGGACGCCGGATCTCCGGGTCCTCGACCGTGGCCAGCGCGGCGTCGACGAGCTCGAGAAGGGACATGCCTCGATCCTATGTCGGCTGCGGGGACGGCCCCGAGCCGGCGATCACTCGGCGGATGCGGGCGTGCCGACGCCGGGCTCCTCGTCGGCGTCGTCGTCGGGCAGCGGCTCGCGCGCCGCACCCTTGCCCTTCTTCTTGCGGGACTGCGCGATCCGTGCCTCGCGCTCGTCGAGGTCGTCGAGCAGGTCGCGCAGCTCGCTGCGCAGGTAGTCGCGGGTGGCGACCTCGCCGAGCGCGACGCGCAGCGACGCGATCTCGCGCATGAGGTACTCGGTGTCGGCGATGAGGCGCTCGGTGCGCGCCCGGTCCTCCTGGTACTGCACCCGGTCGCGGTCGGCCTGCCGGTTCTGCGCGAGCAGGATCAGGGGCGCCGCGTAGGAGGCCTGGAGCGAGAGCAGCAGGGTCAGTCCGATGAACTGCCACTCGTCGAAGCGCAGGCTCTTGGGCCCCGCGACGTTCCAGGTGACCCAGGCGACGATGAACGCCGTCATGTAGCCGATGAACCGCCACGAGCCGAGGAACCGGGCGATGCGCTCGGACAGTCGGCCCACGCGCTCGGGGTCGACGCTGGGGCGCAGGGTGATCCCGCGCTCCAGCGGCTGGTCGAGGCGCGGCCCGCGGCTGGACTCACGCGCCATGGGGGACCGCCTCGTCCTCGGGCTCGGCGTCCGAGTCGCGCCAGTTCGCCGGGAGCATGTGGTCGACGACGTCGTCCACGGTGACGGCGCCGAGCAGGTGGTCGTTCTCGTCGACCACGGGAAGGGCGACGAGGTTGTACGTCGCGAAGTAGCGCGTCACCTGGCTCAGCGGCGCTGACGGACCGATCGGCTCGAGGGTGTCGTCGAGCGTCGCGGACACCAGCGTCGACGGCGGCTCGCGCAGCAGCCGCTGGAAGTGCGCGACGCCGAGGTACTTGCCGGTGGGCGTCTCGAACGGCGCGCGCACCACGTAGACCTGCGCGGCCAGCGACGGCGAGAGGTCCGAGTCGCGGATGCGCGCGAGGGCCTCGGCGACCGTGGCGTCCGGGGGCAGGATCACCGGCTCCGGCGTCATCATGCCGCCGGCGGTGTAGTCGTCGTAGCTCAGCAGCCGGCGCAGGTCCTCGGCGTCTTCGGGCTCCACGAGCGACAGCAGCGCCTCGGCCGCCTCCGGGGCCAGCTCGGAGAGCAGGTCGGCGGCGTCGTCGGGGTCCATCTCCTCGAGGACGTCGGCGGCGCGCTCGGCCTCGAGGGACTCGACGATCTCGATGCGGTCGTCCTCGGGAAGCTCCTCGAGGACGTCGGCGAGCTTCTCGTCGTCGAGCGCGGCGGCGAGCTCGTTGCGCCGCTTGGGCGCCAGCTCGTGCAGCACGTTGGCGAGATCGGCGGCGCGCAGCTTCTCCACCGTCGCGAGCAGGCTCTCGACGCCCTGCTGCGGGTCGGTCAGCGACAGGCCGGACACGGCGTCCCACTCGACGACCATCGTCTCGCCGCGGCGCCGGAACCCGGCCCCCGGCTTGCGCACGAAGATCCGGCTGACCGACCAGTCGCGGGTGCGCTCCTGCTGGATCGCGACGTCCTGGACGGACACCTGCTCGCCCGTCTCGAGCAGCGTCACCCGCTTGTCGAGCAGCTCGCCGAGCACGAGGGTCTCGCCCGCGCGCTGCTCGAAGCGGCGCATGTTGAGCAGGCCGGTGGTGACGACGGCGCCCGAGTCGATGTTGGTCACCCGGGTCATGGGGCAGAAGATGCGCCGGCGCGGCTGCACCTCGACGACGAGCCCGAGCACCCGCGGCGCGTGGTGCCCGTGGCGGAGGGTGACGACGACGTCGCGCACCTTGCCGACCTGGTCGCCGCGCGGGTCGAACACGGCGATGCCGGCGAGGCGCGCGATGAAGACCCTCGTCAGCGCTCCGCTCATGCTCGCAGGGTATCCGTCCGGCCCGGTCCGGCCCGCCCGGGAAACGCCCGCCGCGGGTAGGAGCCGCGGCCGTCGCCGCCGGCCCAGGGGGCAGGATCGTGGTGTGGCGGAGATCCGGGCGGTGAGCCCCGACGGCGTGGTCGCGGCCGTCGTCGCGCGCGTCGACGACGTGCCGGGCCGGGTGCGCCTCGCGGTCGACGGGGCGCCGGCCGCGGACCCGCACGCGCTCGCGGCCGAGGTCGTCGACGCGCTGTCGTCGCGCCGGCCGGTGGTGCACGTGCGGTGGGAGACGTACTGGCGGCCGGCGGGCCAGCGGCTCGAGCACGGCCACCGCGACGACATCGCCTGGCTCGAGGACTGGCTCGACGTCGAGGCCCTGCGGCGCGAGGTGCTCGAGCCGTTCGTGGCCGACGGCACCGTGCTGCCGGCGCTGCGCGACCCCGCCACGGACAGGTCCGCCCGCGCGCGTCGCGTCCTGCTGCCCGAGGAGGCCGTGGTGGTGGTCTCCGGCAGCGTGCTGCTCGGCCGGGGGCTGCCCTTCGACATCTCCGTGCACCTGCGGCTCTCGCCCGGCGCGCTCGAGCGGCGCACGCCGGAGGAGGAGGCGTGGACGCTGCCGGCCCTGGCGCGCTACGCCGCGGAGCACGACCCCGAGGGGGCCGCGGACCTCGTGGTGCGTGCCGACGACCCCCGGCACCCGGCACTGGTCGTGCCCGGGCCCGCCGGGGCGCCCTGAGCCGCTGCAGGGCCGGGTCGCTTCACGGGGTTGGATGTGCGGGTGGCTGGCACGACGGCGAACGCGATCACCCGCCCCCGCGGGGTCGACGTCGCGCTGCTGGCGGTGGCCGTGTCCGCCATCGCCACCTCGGCCCCGCTCATCGCCGCCACCGTGGTGCCGCCGCTCGCCATCGCGTTCTGGCGCAGCCTGCTCGGCTCGGGCCTCACCGCCCCCTGGGCGCTGGCCCGCCACCGCCGCGAGCTCGCGTCGCTGTCGGGCGCGGAGCTGCGCGGCACGGTGCTCGGCGGCGTCCTGCTGGCGCTGCACTTCGCGGCCTGGGTGCCGAGCCTGCAGTTCACGACGGTGGCCGCGTCGACGGCTCTGGTGTCGCTGCAGCCGGTGTGGGCGGCCCTGCTCGCGCGACGCCGGGGCGCCTACATCCCGCGCAGCGCCTGGACCGGCATCGCCATCGCGTTCGCCGGGGTGCTGGTGCTGACCGGCATCGACGTCTCGATCGACGCCCGGCACCTGATCGGCGACCTGCTCGCGCTCGTGGGCGGCATGCTCTCCGCTGCCTACGTGACCGTGGGCGAGCGCGTGCGGCGCACCGTCTCGACGCCCGCCTACACCACCGTCGGGTACGCCACGTCGGCCCTGGTGCTGCTCCCGCTGTGCCTGCTGCTCGGCCAGCAGCTCGCCGGCTACCCGGCCTCGGGGTGGGCCACGCTGGTGGCCCTGACCCTGGGCGCCCAGCTGCTCGGGCACTCGCTCATCAACGTCGTCCTGCGCACGACGTCGGCCACGGTGACGAGCCTGGCGATCCTGCTGGAGATGCCGGGCGCGACGCTGATCGCGGCCCTCTGGCTCGGCCAGGTGCCCCCGCTGGCGCTGCTCCCCGCGGTCGCGCTGATCTTCGCGGGCCTCGTGCTGGTGATCCGCGCGGGCGACCCGCGGACCCCGACCGAGACGCCCCCCGTGTGACGTCGGGGATGCCGCGTTCGTAGTCTGCGAGCCATGAGCAGCCAGCCGCGCACGCTTCGCTCCCGCCGCTCCAACCTCGCCGTCCCCGGCTCGAGCCCGAAGATGCTCGAGAAGGCCAAGGGCCTGCCCGCCGACCAGGTGTTCATGGACATCGAGGACGCGGTGGCCCCGCTCGCCAAGCCCGAGGCGCGCAAGAACATCGTGGCCGCGCTCAACGAGGGCGGGTACGACGGCAAGGTCCGCACCGTGCGCGTCAACGACTGGACGACGCAGTGGACCTACCGCGACGTGATCGAGGTCGTGGAGAACGCCGGGCCGAACCTCGACTGCATCATGCTGCCGAAGGTGCAGACCGCGGAGCAGGTCGTCGCCCTCGACACCCTGCTCACGCAGATCGAGCGCACCATGGGCTTCGAGGTGGGGCGCATCGGCATCGAGGCGCAGATCGAGAACGCGCTCGGCCTCATCAACGTCGACGCGATCGCGTCGGCCTCCCCGCGCGTCGAGACCATCATCTTCGGCCCGGCGGACTTCATGGCCAGCATCAACATGAAGACGCTCGTCGTCGGCGAGAACCCGCCCGGCTACGACACCGGCGACGCGTACCACTACATCCTCATGCGGATCCTCATGGCCGCCCGTGCGTTCGACAAGCAGGCGATCGACGGGCCGTACCTCCAGATCAAGGACGTCGAGGGGTACCGGCGCGTGGCCGGCCGCAGCGCCGCCCTGGGCTTCGACGGCAAGTGGGTGCTGCACCCCGGCCAGGTGGACGCGGCCAACGAGGTCTACTCGCCGCGCCAGGAGGACTACGACCACGCCGAGCTCATCCTCGACGCCTACGACTACTACACCTCCGCCGAGGGCGGGGCCCGCGGCGCGGTGATGCTCGGCGACGAGATGATCGACGAGGCCAGCCGCAAGATGGCGCTCGTGATCTCGGCCAAGGGCCGGGCTGCCGGGATGGCCCGGACCCAGCAGTTCACGCCGGAGGCGTGAGCTGCGTGTGGGCCCCCGCTGCGGCGCGGCCGCAGTAGGGGGATTCACGCCGCCCGAGGACTGACCGACGTCGGCGGCGCAACCGTCTGACGTGCGGCGGCGGACCTGGCAGGGTCGTGCCGTGGTCTCCGGAGGGACGTCGTTCGACGTCGTGGTCGTGGGCGCGGGGATCGTCGGCGCCTGCTGCGCCGACGCGCTGTCCGCAGCGGGCCTGCGCGTGTGCGTGGTCGACCGCGGCGGCGTGGTCGCGGGCACCACGGGCGCCGGCGAGGGCAACATCCTGGTGTCGGACAAGGAGCCGGGGCCCGAGCTCGACCTGGCCCTGCTCTCGCGCGGGCTGTGGGCCGCGCTGGCCGACGAGCTCCCCGACGCCGTCGAGCTCGAGGCCAAGGGCGGCCTCGTGGTCGCCGCGGCGCCCGACGACCTCGCGTCGCTGCTGCGCGTGGCCGACGCCCAGAGGGCGCACGGCGTCGACACGGTGCCGGTCGCGGCGGCGGACCTGCCGGCGCTCGAGCCGCACCTGGCGACGGACCTCGCGGGCGGGGTGCTCTACCCCCAGGACATGCAGGTGCAGCCGATGCTGGCCGCCGCCCACCTCCTGCGGCGCGCCCGCGCCCGGGGGGCCGAGGTGCTCACCCGCACCGAGCTCGTCGGGCTCGAACGCACAGCCGCCGGCTCGGTCGCCGCGGCCCTCACCACTGCCGGCCGGCTGCCCTGCCGCTGGCTGGTCAACGCCGCCGGCACGTGGGGCGGCGACGTCGCGGGGCTGGCCGGCGCGCCGGTGCCGGTTCTCCCGCGGCGCGGCTTCATCCTCGTGACCGAGCCGCTGCCCCCGGGGACCGTGCGGCACAAGGTGTACCGGGCCGACTACGTGGCCAACGTCGCGAGCGGGAGCGCCGGGCTGGAGACCTCGCCCGTCGTCGAGTCGACCCGGTCCGGCACGGTGCTCATCGGGGCGAGCCGCGAGCGCGTGGGCTTCGACCCCACGGTCTCCTACGACGTCCTCGCCCGGCTCGCGGCGCAGGCGCTGGCCCTGTTCCCGGTGCTCGCCTCCGTGCGGGCCCAGCGCGCCTACCGCGGGTTCCGGCCGTACTGCCCTGACCACCTGCCGGTGATCGGGCCCGACCCTCGCGTCGACGGCGTCGTGCACGCCTGCGGGCACGAGGGCGCCGGGATCGGGCTGGCTCCCGCCACGGCCCGTCTCGTGACCGAGGCGGTCACCGGCGCGCCCACGACGCTGCCGCTGGATCCCTTCTCGCCCACGAGGTTCGCCGCATGAGCGAGCCCCGGCGCTTCGTCGTGGTCGTCGACGGGCGGGAGGTCCCTGCCTACGACGGCGACACCCTGGCCGCGGTGCTGTGGCGGGAGGGCCGCCGCGCGTGGCGGACCACCCGCGGCGAGGGCCGCCCGCGCGGGATGTTCTGCGGGATCGGTGCGTGCCAGGACTGCCTGGTCAGCGTCGACGGCGTCGCCGGGGTGCGGGCGTGCCTCGCCCCCGCCCGCCCCGAGGCCTACGTCGTCACCGACGGGGGCGCCGATGCCTGAGCGGGTGCGCGCGGACGTCGTGGTCGTGGGCGCCGGTCCCTCGGGCCTGGCCGCGGCCGCGCAGGCGTGCGCGGACGGCGCCGACGTCGTGCTCCTCGACCAGGCGGCGCGGGTCGGCGGGGCCTACTGGCGCCACCACCCGACGCACGTGGAGGGCACCGCGGACGTGCCCCTGCACCACGACATGGCCACGCTGCGCCGGCTGCTGCACCGGGTGGAGCGTGCCGACGTGCGCACGGAGCACTCGGTGTGGGCGCTGGAGCCGACGCCCGACGGGCGCTTCCTGGTGCGGGCCACCGCCGGCGAGGTCGCCCGCCGGCCGGTCGTGGTCGACGCGGGCGCCGTGGTGGTCGCGACCGGCGCGTTCGACCGGGTGTCGCCGTTCCCCGGCTGGACCATGCCCGGCGTGGTGACCGCCGGCGGTGCCCAGGCGCTGCTCAAGGGATCTCTGGTGGCGCCGGGCGGCCGCGTGGTGGTGGCCGGGTCCGGCCCGCTGCTGCTCGTGGTGGCCGACGGGCTGCTGCGGTCCGGGGTCGAGGTCGCGGCGGTGGCCGAGGCGCGCCACCCGACCGCCTACGGCCTGCGGCCCGGTGCATGGTCGGGCCTGTCGGCACGGGCGGGTGAGGCGGCGGCGTACCTCGCGACCCTCGCGCGCCACCGCGTCCCCTACCTCGCCGGGTGGGACGTGGTCGAGGTCGAGGGCGAGGGCCGGGTGCAGCGGGTGACGCTGGGTGGTGCGCGCGGCCGCACGCGCCACTACGACGCCGACGCCGTGCTCGTGTCGCACGGGTTCACCCCGCAGGTCGAGCTGCTGCTGCAGGCGGGCTGCCGCACGCGCGTGGACGGCGACGGCTCGGTCGTGGTGGAGGTCGACGTGGGGCAGCGCACCAGCGTGCCCGGCCTGCTCGCCACGGGCGAGGTCACCGGGGTGGGCGGCGCCTCGCTGGCGCTCCTCGAGGGGTACGTCGCGGGGCGGACGCTGACCGGGCAGCCGGTCGACCCCGCGGTGCACCGGCGGATCGCCGTGCACCGCAGGTTCGCGCAGGCGATGCACGCGGTGCACGGGCCGCGTCCGGACCGGGTCGCCGCACTGCCCGACGACGAGGTCGTCTGCCGCTGCGAGGAGGTGACCGCCGGCCGGCTGCGGTCGGCCTGCCGCGACCTCGGCGTGGACGACGTCCGCTCGGCGAAGCTGACGACGCGGGCGGGCATGGGCCTGTGCCAGGGCCGGGTGTGCGGCCGTGCCGTGGCCGACCTCGTGGCGGCGGAGTCGGGCCGGCCGGCCGATCCCGCCGAGCTCGCCCGGGCCGTCTCGCGCACGCCGGCCCTGCCCGTGCCGCTGGCGGTGCTGGCCGCCGGCGACGACCGGCCCGGCGACGATGCCGGACCGGCGGGTGGCCGGGACCGCTGACGACGGCACGCAGCGGCTTGTAGGTTCGCGGAACCGCGACGCACGACGGAGGACCACATGGCAGACACGACCCGCACCGCCCCCGCGCCGTGGCACGGGGTCCTCGTGGCCACCGCGCTCCCCATGCGCGCCGACCTCTCGGTCGACCTCGACGCCTACGCCGAGCACGTGCGCTGGCTCGCCGAGTGCGGGTGCGACGGCGTCGTGCCCAACGGCTCGCTGGGGGAGTACCAGACCCTGTCCGACGACGAGCGCGCGGCGGTGTTGCGCACGGCGGCCGAGGCGGCGCCGGACGGCTTCGTCGTCATGCCGGGCGTCGGTGCCTACGGCTCGCTCCAGTCCCGCCGGTGGGCGGAGCAGGCCGCGGAGGCCGGCGCCCCCGTCGTGATGCTGCTGCCGCCCAACACCTACCGCGCCGACGAGGAGGCGGTGGTCGCGCACTACCGCGCGGTGGCCGAGGTCGGCGTCCCGATCCTGGCCTACAACAACCCCTTCGACACCAAGGTCGACCTCACGCCGCGGCTGCTCGCGCGGCTGTTCCACGAGGGGCTCATCGTCGCGGTCAAGGAGTTCACCGGCGACCCGCGGCGGGCCTACGAGATCGCAGAGCTGGCGCCGGGCCTCGACATCCTCATCGGGTCGGACGACGTCGTGCTCGAGGTGGGGCTCGCGGGGGCCGTCGGCTGGGTGGCCGGATTCACCAACGCCCTCCCGCGCTCGACCGTCGAGCTCTACCGCGCGTCCCTTGCGGGCGACCTCGCCACGGCCCTGCCGCTCTACCGCGCCCTGCACCCCCTGCTGCGCTGGGACGCGCGCACCGAGTTCGTGCAGGCCATCAAGCTGTCGATGGACGTCGTGGGCCGCTACGGCGGTCCCTGCCGTCCGCCGCGCGCGGCCCTGCCTCCGGAGGCCGAGGCCGAGATCCGGGCCCACACCGAGAAGGCGATCGCGGACGGGATGTCCTGATGCGCGCGCGCCGGGTCTTCCACGCCGTCGACTCTCACACCGAGGGCATGCCCACGCGGGTGATCGTCGGCGGGGTCGGCGTGCTGCCCGGCGCGACGATGGCCGAGCGGAGGATGCACGTCATCACCGAGGCCGACGACCTGCGCACGCTGCTCATGTACGAGCCGCGCGGGCACTCCGCCATGAGCGGCGCCATCCTCCAGCCGCCGACGCGCCCGGACGCGGACTGGGGCGTCGTCTACATCGAGGTGAGCGGGTGCCTGCCGATGTGCGGGCACGGCACCATCGGCGTCGCGACGGTGCTGGTGGAGACCGGCATGGTGGAGGTCACCGAACCGGTCACCACCATCCGCCTCGACGTCCCGGCCGGGCTCGTCGAGGCGAGGGTGGTCGTGCAGGACGGGCGCGCCACGGCGGTCACCATCCGCAACGTGCCGTCGTTCGTCGTCGGGCTCGACCGGGTGGTCGAGGTCCCGGGCGTCGGCGAGGTCACCTACGACCTCGCCTTCGGGGGGAACTTCTACGCGATCGTGCCGATCGAGCGCCTGGGCATCCCCTTCGAGCGCAGCGAGAAGCAGCGGATGCTCGACGTGTCGCTCGCCCTGATGGACGCCATCAACGCAGCGGACGCCCCCGTGCACCCGCTCGATCCCGGCATCCGCGACTGCCACCACGTCTACCTCGAGGCGCCCGGCTCCACCGCGCAGCGCAGCCGGCACGCGATGGCCATCCACCCGGGGTGGTTCGACCGGTCCCCGTGCGGCACCGGCACGTCCGCGCGCATGGCCCAGCTGCACGCCCGCGGCCTGCTCGGGCTCGACGAGGACTTCGTCAACGAGTCCTTCATCGGGACCACCTTCACCGGCCGGCTCGTCGAGGAGACCGAGGTCGGCGGGGTCCCGGCGGTGGTGCCCACCATCACCGGCCGGGCCTGGATCACCGGCACGGCGCAGTACGTGCTCGACCCGGACGACCCGTTCCCCGCCGGGTTCCTCCTGTAGCGCATCGCCCCGGCAGGGCGTGCGGGAGGCGCGCGGTGTTTACTCCGAGGGACGAGCAGACACCGCTCCCGCAGCGCTCGCGCGGGACGCCGGAGGAGAGGGAGCCGCCATGGGCCGCCTGGCGCAGACCGAGGGCCTGACCGACGTCCAGCAGGAGATCCTGGGTGCGGTCCACGAGTTCGTGGAGAAGGAGATCATCCCGAACGCGCAGGCGCTCGAGCACGCGGACGAGTACCCCACGGACATCGTCGAGGGCATGAAGGACATGGGGATCTTCGGCCTGATGATCCCCGAGGAGTACGGCGGCCTCGGCGAGTCGCTGCTCACCTACGCGCTGACGGTGGAGGAGATCGCGCGCGGATGGATGAGCGTGTCCGGCATCATCAACACGCACTTCATCGTGGCCTACATGCTCATGCAGCACGGCACCGAGGAGCAGAAGCAGGAGCTGCTGCCGCGCATGGCCGCGGGGGAGGTGCGCGGCTCGTTCTCGATGTCCGAGCCGCACTGCGGCAGCGACGTGTCCGCGATCCGGTCCAAGGCCGTGCGCGACGGCGACGACTTCGTGCTCACCGGCCAGAAGATGTGGCTCACCAACGGCGGCTCCTCGACGCTGACCGCCGTGCTGGTGCGCACCGACGGCGAGGCCGCCGAGGACGCCAGCGTCTACAAGAGGATGACCACCTTCCTCGTCGAGAAGCCGGCCGGCTTCGGCGAGGTCCGGCCGGGGCTCACCGTGCCGGGCAAGATCGACAAGATGGGCTACAAGGGCGTCGACACCACCGAGCTGGTGATGGACGGGCTGCGCCTGCCGGCCGACCGGATCCTGGGGGGCGAGCCGGGTCGTGGCTTCTACCAGATGATGGACGGCGTCGAGGTGGGCCGGGTGAACGTGGCCGCCCGGGCCTGCGGCCTGGCCCTGCGCGCGTTCGAGCTCGGCATCGACTACGCCCAGCAGCGGCACACGTTCGGCAAGCAGATCGCCGACCACCAGGCGGTGCAGTTCCGCCTCGCCGACATGGCGGTCAAGGTGGAGGCGGCGCACCAGATGATGGTGCGCGCGGCCCGCACCAAGGACGCCGGCGAGCGCAACGACCTCGAGGCCGGGATGGCGAAGTACCTGGCGAGCGAGTACTGCCGCGACGTCGTGGAGGACTCGTTCCGCATCCACGGCGGCTACGGCTACGCCAAGGAGTACGAGATCGAGCGGCTCTACCGCGAGGCCCCGATGCTGCTCATCGGCGAGGGCACCGCCGACATCCAGCGCGGGATCATCGGCCGGCGGCTGCTCGAGGACTACAAGCGGCGCTGAGGCTCGGTCGCGCTGCTCCGGGCCGGTCGCGCGGTTAGGCTGACCGCATGAGCGGTGGGCTGGCACGGATGGGCACGGGCGTCGACGTCACGCGGCGGCCGGTGCTGGCGTCGTACGACGACTACCTCGACGCGCAGAAGGCGGTCGACACCCTGAGCGACAACCACTTCCCGGTGCAGAACGTCGCCATCGTCGGCGTGGACGTCCGCATCGTCGAGGCGGTGCTCGGCCGCATGTCCTGGGGCCGCGCGGCCGCGCAGGGCCTGCTGTCGGGCGCGTGGTTCGGTCTGCTCATCGGCCTGCTCATCGGGCTGTTCTCGTCCACCTCGGGGAGCCTCCTGCCGATCATGCTGCTCGGGCTGCTCTACGGAGCCGCCTTCGGCATCGTGTGGGGGCTCATCGGCTACGCGTTCACCGGCGGCCAGCGCGACTTCGTCTCGCGCCAGCAGCTCAAGGCCGCGCGCTACGACGTCCTGTGCGAGCAGGCGGTCCTCGCGGAGGCGCAGCGCATCCTCGGCATCGGCGGCAGCGGTGCGCCGCCGTCGGGCCCCACCGCGACCGCGCCGTCGGACGTCCCGCCCGCCGCCTCCTGACCCGCGGCTCCCGGTGAGCCACGCGTACGACGACTCGCCGGGCCTGCCGGCGCTGTTCGAGCGCCAGGCACGTGCCTCGGAGGCGCACGGCTCCCGCCTCTACGCCGGTCTGTGCCGCCGTGCCGCTCGGGACGTCGCCGCCGGCGGGCTCCTCGCCGGGCTGCTCGCGCCCTGGGCCGCGGCCCGGGCGGGCGACATGCTGCCCCTGCGCGTGCTCGGTGCGGCGCACCGGCTGGTGCTCGAGCGGCGGGCGCCGCGGCTGGCGGTGTGGTTCCCGTCGGTCGGCGGTACGGCGCCCACGGACGACGCGACGGCCGAGGACTGCTTCGCCGACTGGCTGTCCTGCCTGGCCGAGCACCGCGACGAGCTGCCCGGGCTGCTCGAGCGCACGCCGCAGACGAACGACCCTGGCCGCGCCGCCGCCCTGGCCGGCGTGCTGCTGCTCGTGACCGACGCGTGGCACCTCCCGGTGCGCCTGCACGAGCTGGGCACCTCCGCCGGCCTCAACCTGCGCGCCGACCGCGCCCGGCTCACGTGGCCCGGCGGCGCGACCGGACCGTCCGGCTCGCCGCTGCTGCTCGACCACTGCTGGCTCGGCGCCCCCCTCCCGCCGCCGGGGGAGCCCCGCGTGGTGGAGCGGGTGGGCTGCGACCTCGACCCGGTGGACCCCACCAGCACCGAGGGACGGCTGCTGCTCACCTCGTTCGTCTGGCCCGACCAGCCCGAGCGCCTCGCCCGGCTGCGGGCCGGCCTCGCGCTCGCCGATCAGGTGCCCGCGTCGGTGGTGCGCCGCGACCTCGTCGAGCACCTGAGCGGGCTGCGCCCGGCGGACGGCACGGTGCTCGTCGTGTGGCACTCCTCGACCTGGATGTACCTCGACGAGCGGCAGCGCGCCCAGGCCGAGGACGCGTTCGGGCGCCTCGCCGCCCTCGCCACTCCCGCCGCACCGGTGGTGCACGCCGCGCGCGAGTACCTCGACGACCGCCTCGACACCGGGTTCGCCGTCGCACTGCGGTGGTGGTCGGCTCCGGAACCGGTTGCCCGGCAAGGATTCTCAGCCGGGGTCCAGGTGTCCTACGCCGACACGCCGGCGCACGGACTGCCCGTGACGTGGCACACGCCGCGGGTGGTCGGGCCTGACGCGGTCGCGAGGTAGGTTCGTCCCGTGCTGCGCCCGACCTGGACGGACCTGTGAGCTCGCGACGGTGGTCCGTGGTGGACCTGATGACCAGCGCCCGGCTCGAGCGCCTCGGCGGCCGGCTTCCGCAGCCGCTCAAGCCGCCGCTGCGACGGGCCCGCGACGTCGTCACCGGTCGCTGGCCCCGCCCCCTCGCGTACTGGCGGCTCGGCCGCGCGCCGGAGCACCCCGTCACCTACACCGACAAGGTGCGCTGGCGCATGGCGCACGACCGCCGGCCCTTCCTCACCACCTTCGCGGACAAGGTCGCCGTGCGCGACCACGTGGCCGAGCGCATCGGCGCCGAGCACCTCACCACGCTGCTCGCCGTGCACGCGCGGTCCGCCGACGTCGACTGGTCCGCGCTCCCGCGCGAGTACGTGTGCAAGGCCTCGCACGGGTCCGGCGCGGTCGTGCTCGTGCGCGACGCGGCGCCCGAGGGGTCGCAGCTGCCGTCATCCGCCCGGTTCGTGGGATGGGACCGCTTCGACGTGCGTCCGGGCCCGACGGTGGCGCCGCGGCTGTGGTCGCTCATCGACCACTGGATGTCGATGAACTTCGAGTACGGCCCGGGCCGGCTGCCCGAGTGGGCCTACCGCGACGTGCCCCCGCAGGTGATGTTCGAGGAGCTGCTGGCCGGACCGGACGGCGGCGTGCCGAGCGACTACAAGTTCTACACCTTCGGCGGGGTGGTCCGGCTCGGCCAGGTCGACACGGACCGGTTCGGCGACCACCACCGCGCGTACTTCCGCCGCGACGGGTCGCCGTCCGAGGCGGAGCCGGACATCGGGCGCCCCGACGAGCTGCCGGAGCTGCCGGCGTCGTGGGGCCGCATGGTCGAGCTCGCCGAGGAGATCGCGCGCGGTGTCGACTTCGTGCGCGTCGACCTCTACGACCTCGGCGACCGCATCGTGTTCGGCGAGCTGACGAACTACCCGGGCGCCGGGTCCAGCACGTGGTCGCCGCCGTCGGTCGAGGTGGAGCTCGGCTCCTACTGGGAGCTGCCGGACCTCGCCCCCGACGAGCGCGCCTGACCGGCAGCGGCGCAGCGACGCCGTCAGCCCTCGCGCAGCAGGTCGAGCACCGACCACTCCTCGAGCGTCTCGAGCAGCAGCGGCGCGAGGGGCAGCGCCGCGAGCTCCGCGCGGGTGACCCAGCGCACCTCCGCGGCGTCGTCGCCCGCGACCGGCGCGTCCGGGCCGGCGAGCGTGCAGGCGAGGTCGTCGATGACGTACACGACGCCGCCCGGGCCCTCGCGCTCCACCCGGCCGACCAGGGCGCCCACCTCGACGTCGAGGCCGGTCTCCTCGCGCACCTCGCGCCGCGCGGCGGTCGCGGCGTCCTCCCCGGCCTCGAGACGGCCTCCGGGCACAGACCACAGCCCGGCCGCCGGCTCGTGGCCGCGCCGCACGACCAGCAGCCGCCCCTCGTGCACCACGACGGCTCCGGCGCACGGCACCCGGGCGGGAGGAGGGGGAGTCCGCGTCACGGGGACAGTCTGGCTTGACTCGCGGGCCGCGCGGGGCGAGCGTCTGTCCGGGAGGCCGTATGCCCGAGCCCGTCTGCGTGCGCTGCCGCGGACCGCTGCGCACCCCCGAGGTCGCCGGGGACTGGACCTGCGCCGACCACGGTCCGGTGGTGCCGCTGCACCCCGCCCTCCCCGCCGAGAGCTACCACCTCGCCGACGCCGCGGGCTCGTCGGGCGTCCCGCTCTGGCTGCCCTGGCCGATGCCGGTGGGCTGGTCGGTGAGCGGGGTCCGCCGGGCCGGCGGCACCGGGCCCTCGCGGGCCGTCGCCGTCGCCCTGATCGGCCCGGGCGTCGTCGCGCGGCAGGCCGAGCTGGTCGTCGTCGCGGAGGAGCCGGGCGTGGGGCTGGGGGCCTCCTACGCCGGGATCGGCACCACCGATCCCGGGCCCGAGCTCGCCTCGCTGCCCGCCGACACGAAGGTGACGGCGGGCGGGCACCCGACGCCGCTGTGGTCGCTGCCCGTCGCGGACCGGTCGGTGTACGTCGGCGAGGCCGGTGGCTGCTGGCTGTGGCTGGTGACCTGGCCGGTGAGCGAGTGGATGGTGGTGCACGACGACCTGCGGCTCGTCGACGTCCGCGACCCCGACCACCGGCCCGTGCTCGCCGACCTGCACGTCGGCCCCCTCTCGCCGCGCCTCGCGGCCTGAGGTGGGCGCCCTCCCGTAGGGTCCCCTCGTGTCGCAGTGGGTGGACCTCCGGTTGCTGGGGTCCGTCTACCTCACGCTGTTCGTCATCATGGACCCGCCGGGCATCATCCCGGTCTTCCTGGCGCTCACCGCCCGCCGGGGCGCGAAGGCGATGGCCCGCGCCGCCCTGCAGGCCGCGCTCACGGCGTTCGGCGTCATCACGCTCTTCGCGATCTTCGGCGAGCGCATCCTGGCGTTCCTCGGGATCACGCTGCCGGCGCTTCAGGCCTCGGGCGGCCTGCTGCTGCTCATCATCAGCCTCGAGCTGCTCACCGGGAACACCGAGGAGCCGACGGAGGTCGACGACGTCAACGTCGCCATGGTGCCGCTGGGCACGCCCCTGCTGGCCGGGCCGGGCGCGATCGTCGCGACGATCCTGTTCGTGCGCCAGTCGCACACCGCCCCGGAGATCACCGCGCTGGTGCTCGGCATCGTGGCCATCCACGTCACGATCTACCTGGTGATGCGCTACTCCACGGTGCTCGCCCGGCTGCTGCGGCCGACCGGGATCCTCGTGCTCACCCGGATCGCCGGCCTGCTCGTCGCGGCGATCGCGGTGCAGCTCATCGCCAACGGGGTGTTCGGGTTCATCGACGCCCGGGCCGTGGGCGGGTGAGCCCCACGGGCGAGGGCGGCCAGCACACGCTCGACGGCATGCCCGAGCGGCTCTACCCGTGCACGCCCACGCGCCTGGACACCTGGCTCTCGTGCCCCCGGCGGTTCCGGTTCACCTACCTGGAGCGACGTCCCAAGGGCCCTCCCTGGGCGCACAACTCGGTCGGCGCCGCCGTGCACAACGCGCTGCGCGACTGGTGGTCCGTGCCGCTCGAGCGGCGCGACGCGCACGCCGCCGAGGAGCTGGTGGCCCGGCAGTGGATCTCCGAAGGCTTCCGCGACGACGCGCAGTCCGCGCAGTGGCGCGACCGCGCCGCGGCGATGACCGCCGCCTACGCCGCCACGCTCGACCCGGCCGACGAGCCGGTGGGGGTGGAGCGCACGGTGTCGGTCGCCACCCACGGCATGGCGCTGTCCGGCCGCGTGGACCGCATCGACCGGCGGCCGAGCGAGGACGGCGGCGAGGAGCTGGTGGTCGTCGACTACAAGACCGGCCGGCGCCCGCTCGACGCCGACGACGCGAGGTCCTCGCTCGCCCTGGCGGTCTACGTCGTCGCGGCGCGGCGCACGCTGCGGCTGCGCGCGCGGCGGGTGGAGCTGCACCACCTGCCCACGGCGTCGGTCGCCGTGCACGAGCACGGGGAGGAGTCGCTGGACCGGCACCTGCGCCGGGCCGGCGAGCTGGCTGCCGAGGCCGCGGCCGCCCAGCGCGCGTGGCACGAGGGCCTGGCCGCCCGGGCCGAGGACGCCGCCGACGGCGTCGCGGAGGCGGTGGAGGCGATCGACGCCGTGCTGCCGCCGGCACCGGGGCCGGGCTGCTCGTGGTGCGACCACCGGCGCTGGTGCCCGGCCGGCCGCGAGGCCTCCACCGAGCGGGCACCGTGGGACGGGCTGGCGGAGGGCGAGGGGCCGCTCAGCGCGACAGCACCGCGGTGACCGTCGTGCCGCGCGAGTCGGCGTCGATCGACACCTCGGCCAGCGTGCGCACGATCGCCAGCCCGCGCCCGCGGATCGGGTCGGGAGGGGTGCCGTCCCAGGGGCCGCCGTCGCGGCACACGACGGTGACGCGGCACCGGCTTCCGGAGTCGTCGGTGCCCACCTCGAGGGCCAGCGGCGGCTGACCGTGGACGACGGCGTTGGTGACGAGCTCGCTCACCACCAGGGTCACGTCGTCGACGAGGTCGTCGAGCCCGGGCATCGTCGGGAACGCCTCGCGCACCCGCCCCGCCGACCACCGCCGCGCCGGCGCGACGGCGGCGGGGGTGGGATCGAGCGCGAGACGCAGCACCTCGGCCGACTACCCCTGCCCCGCCGGGTGCAAACGGCGTACCAGGGCGTCGAGCGCCGCGGCGGTCTCCTCGGGCGCCTCGGCGGCGGGGGAGTGCCCCGCGCCGGGCACCACCACGGGCTCCACGCCGAGCGCCGCGGCGACGCGGTCCTGCTCCGCGAGGGGCCACGCGTCGTCGGCGGGCCCGTACATCACGGCCACGGGCAGGCCCTCGCGCGCGCGGGCGACGAGGGCGTCCGTGCGGTCCGGGGTGTCGAGCAGCGTGCCGGTGAGCGCCCGCAGGGCGACCGGGTTGGTCGCGGTGAACCGGCGGCGCATGAACGCGCCGACCTCCGGCGACGGGGGCCGCCAGCCCGACTCGAGGTCCGCCGCCTCCTTGACGTCGTAGATCACCTCGAGCGGCACCTGGGGCAGCGCGGCGTGCAGCGCACCGAGCCGCTCGCGGCTGCTCGCCGGCAGCGCGGCCGGCCCCGAGCACAGCAGCACCAGGGACGCGACCGGCGACCCGTCCGGGTCGAGCACCGCCTCGCGGGCGACCAGGCCGCCGAAGGAGTGCCCCACCACGTGCACGGGCCCGGTGCCGGCGGCCACGACCTCGAGCAGGTCGCGCGCCAGCGACGGCAGCGAGTAGGCGTCCTCGTCGTCGGGCCCGGGGGACTCGAACTGCCCGCGCTGGTCGTAGGCGATCACCGCCCAGCCCCTCAGCGCCAGCGGCTCGAGCACCGCGATGAAGTCCTCCTTGGACCCGGTCCAGCCGGGCACGAGCACGAACGTGCCCTCGGGCGTGCCGTCGGGCTCGGCCCTCAGGGCGGCGAGCGGGCCGCGGGAGGTCGCCAGCTCGACGTGGCGGGCGTGCGCCGGGAGGTCGAGGTACGGCGGCGTGCTCACGGACGGCAGACTACGACGCGGGCGGCCCGGACCCGGGCCGCCGGGCCGGGGAGGGGGCGGGCGCGGGCGATGACGCGCACCATCGCGGTGGCGAGCCAGAAGGGCGGCGTCGGCAAGACCACGACGGTCGCCTCGCTCGGCGTCGCCCTCGCGGAGCTCGGCGACGAGGTGCTGCTCGTCGACCTCGACCCGCAGGCCTGCCTGACGTTCTCGCTCGGCGTCGACCCCGAGGACCTCGACCTCTCGGTGCACGACGTGCTCACCGGCGCCGCGTCCCTGCGCGAGGTGGTGATGGCCACCGAGGACGGCGTCGACCTCGTGCCGGCCACCATCGAGCTGGCCCAGGTGGAGGCCGCGCTGCTCAGCCGCGGCGGGCGCGAGCACGCCCTCGACGACGCTCTCGGCGACCTGCGCGGCCACTACGACTGGATCCTGCTCGACTGCCCGCCGACGCTGGGGATCCTCACGGTCAACGCGCTCACCGCCGCCGACGAGGTGGTGGTGCCGCTGCAGTGCGAGACGCTGGCGCACCGTGGCGTGGGGCAGCTGGTGGAGACAGTGCGCGACGTCGCCCGCACCACCAACCCGCGGCTGCGGATCGCGGGGATCCTGCCCACGATGTTCGACGGGCGCACGGCGCACGCCCGGGCCGTGCTCGCCGACATCGTGGAGCGCTACGACGTCCCCGTGCTCGAGCCCCCGATCGCGCGGTCCGTGCGGTTCGCCGAGGCTCCGGCCATCGGACGCTCGGCGCTCGCGACGTCGCCGCACCTGAAGGGCGTCGAGGCCTACCGTGCTCACGCCCGGACACTGCGCTCGCGCTCCGGGGGGTCCCCGAGGTGATGATGGCCGGCATGCGCCTGCGCACCCTCGCCCTCGTCCCGGCCCTGCTGCTCGCCTGGTCCGGTCTGGTGGCCGGACCCGTCGAGGCCCGCACGCCCCCCGGCGTCGCGCCGCCGGCGGTGTCCGCCCAGCGGGTGCAGTCCGCCGCGGTCGCGCCGGTGCAGCGGGCGGCGCTGCGGGCGCACCATCGAGCCCTGCCGCCCGGGTCCGGCTCGGGCCGCCGGATCGTCTACACCGAGCAGGTGCCCCAGCACATCTGGCTGGTGAACGCCGACGGCCGGGTGGAGCGGGACTTCGCGGCCAGCGGCCGCCGCGACTGGCCGCGCACCGGCGTCTACCACGTGTTCAGCAAGTCCGCCTGGGGCTCGAACCCGGGCTACGGCGTCACGTTCCGCTGGATGGTGCGCTTCACGATCGGGCACACCGCCGCGATCGGCTTCCACTCCATCCCGCGCTACCGCGACGGACGCCCGATGCAGACCCTCGCGCAGCTCGGCCAGGCCGTGGGGCGCGGAGGCTGCGCCCACAGCGCCGACCCGGACGCGCGCTACCTCTACGACTGGGCGCGCATCGGCACGAAGGTCGTCGTCCTGCGCTGACCAGCGAGCCGGATGTCACTGGTGAATCGGTCGCTTCCGGGGCTGGGAGACGACCGTTTCACTAGTGACATCGCGTCCGTAGCTGTCAGGCCTCGGGCGCGGCGGGTGCGGCCGGCTCGCTGCCGGTGCCCTTGCCGCGCCCGCGGCCGCCCCGGCGCCGTCGCTTGCGCGGCGCCGCGGACCCGGTCTCGTCGGTGCGCGGGCCGCTGCCGCCGGAGGTGTCCGGTCCGGACGCCGTGCTCGCGGAGGTGCTCGTGCCCTCGCCGCCCGCCGCCGTTGTGGCCGACCGGGTCGCGGTGCCCGTCTCCGTGACGCCGGCGCGGGTGCGGCGGCGCTGACGGTCGCGGCGCGGGCGCTCGGCGGTGTCGCCGGTGCGCTCCTCGCGCGCGGCGCCCTCACGTCCCTCGCGACCGCGGCCCTCGCGGCCCCGGCTGTCGCGGCCCTCCCGGCCGTCGCGCGGGCGCGATCCCTGACGCGCCCGGCGGCCGGCGGAGGCGCCGGTCTCGCCGAGGTCCTCGAGCACCTCGGCGTCGAGGCCGGCCCGCGTGCGCGCCTTCTCGGGCAGGCGGCCCTTGGTGCCCTCGGGGATGTTGAGGCCGGCGTAGATGTGCGGGCTCGACGAGTAGGTCTCGATGGGCTCCTCGAACGGCAGCCCGAGCGCCTGGGCGATCATCTTCCAGCGGTGCAGGTCGTCCCAGTCGACGAGGGTCACCGCGACGCCGGAGTTGCCGGCGCGGCCGGTGCGGCCGATGCGGTGCAGGTAGGTCTTCTCGTCCTCGGGGCACTCCCAGTTGATGACGTGCGTGACGTCGGCGACGTCGATGCCGCGTGCGGCCACGTCCGTGGCGACGAGGACGTCGACCTTGCCGTTGCGGAACGCGCGCAACGCCTGCTCGCGCGCACCCTGGCCGAGGTCGCCGTGCACGGCCGCCGCGGCGAACCCGCGGTCGGCCAGGTCGTCGCTCACGCGCTGGGCGTTGCGCTTGGTGCGGCAGAAGATGATCGTCAGGCCGCGACCCTCGGCCTGCAGCACCCGGGCGATGAGCTCCTGCTTGTCGAGGCTGTGGGCCCGCCACACGTGCTGCTCGATCGCGGCGACGAGGCTGCTGTCGTCGTCCGGGTTGATCGCGCGGATGTGGGTCGGCTGCGTCATGTACCGGCGTGCCAGGGCGACGATCTGGCCGGGCATCGTGGCCGAGAAGAGCATCGTCTGGCGCACCGGCGGCACCAGGGCCACGATGCGCTCGACGTCGGGCAGGAAGCCCATGTCGAGCATCTCGTCGGCCTCGTCGAGCACGAGGGTCTTGACGTGGCGCAGCGACAGGTGGCCCTGGCGGGCGAGGTCGATGAGGCGCCCCGGGGTGCCGACGACGACCTCGATGCCCTTCTGCAGCGCCTCGACCTGCGGCTCGTACGCGCGGCCGCCGTAGACGCAGAGCACGCGGACCCCGCGCAGGCGACCGGCCTTCTCCAGGTCGCTGGCCACCTGGATGCCGAGCTCGCGCGTCGGGACGACCACGAGGGCCTGCGGCTTGCCGCGCACGGCGTCGGGCTGGTCGTCGAACCCCTCGTCGAGCGGGGCCACCAGTCGCTGCAGGGCCGGGATGCCGAAGCCGAGCGTCTTGCCCGTGCCCGTCTTGGCCTGGCCGATGAGGTCGGTGCCGGCGAGCGCCAGCGGGAGCGTGAGCTCCTGGATCGGGAAGGCGGTGACGATGCCGTCGGCCGCCAGCGCCTCCACCGTGGCGGGCAGCACGCCCAACTCGGCGAAGGTCTTGGGAGCGGTGATGGGGGTGGTCATGTCCACGTCGGGCGTGGCATCGGTCTGGAGGTCGGTCTGGGTGCTCAGGGCGTGCTCCGTGGGTAGGCCGGGCGCGGTGCGTGGTCCGCGTCGTCTGACGCGGCGGGCACCGAGCACGAGGACCCGTGGTCAGCGAGGAACCGCGACGCGTGGGCCTGCCGTGCTCCCGTGAGGGCGCCGTCGGCGGGCTGGTCACGGAGGGGTGTGATACGTCGGCCGTGACCGAGATGACCCACCGAGTCTACCTGCCGCGGCGGCCTGCCCCGTCCGGACGGCGTCGGCGCGCCGCTGCTCGGGGGGTGACACCCCGCGGGACGTCGTACGCTCACGAGCCGTGAGCGACGAAGCAGCCGAGGCCGGCCCCGCGTCCGACGTCCCCGCCACGGTGGGACCGCCCGCCTCCGCGCTGGTCGAGGACGCCGAGTACCGCGACGCGGTGGTGGACCTGCTCGGCGTGCTCGCCTACACCGAGCTCGTGGCCTTCGAACGCCTCGCCGCCGACGCCTCGCTGGCCCCCTCGGTGTCCGACGAGGTGGCGCTCGCCCTCATGGCCACCGCGGAGATCCGCCACTTCACCCGGCTCGCGGAGCGGCTCGCCGAGATCGGCTCGGACCCGGCCACGGCGATGGCGCCCTTCGTCGAGCCCATCCTGGAGTTCCACGCCAAGACCGCGCCCGGCGACTGGCTCGAGAGCCTGGTCAAGGCCTACGTCGGCGACGGCATCGCCACCGACTTCTACCGGGAGGTGGCCCAGACCGTCGACCCGGAGACCCGCGCCCTCGTGCTCGAGGTGCTCGGCGACACCGGGCACTCCAACTTCGCGGTGGCCACGGTGCGCGCGGCGATCGAGGCCGATCCGCGCCTGTCCGGCCGGCTGGCCCTGTGGGGCCGGCGCCTGGTGGGCGAGGCGATGTCCTCGGCGCAGAGCGTGGCCGCCGAGCGCGACGGTCTCGCGTCGCTCATCGTGGGCGGAGTGGGCCGTCCCGGGCTCGGGCTCACCGAGCTCGGGGCGATGTTCACGCGGCTGATGGAGGCGCACACGCGCCGCATGCAGACCCTCGGCCTGCAGGCCTGAGGGCGGTCAGCGGGCGGTCAGAGGGCGCTGAAGCCGAGCCGGCCGCGCTCGGGCGCGCCGATCTCGACGTAGGCGATCTTGTCCGACGGGACGACGACCACGCGGCCCTTGTCGTCGGTGAGGGTCAGCGGCGTGCCGTCGGCGACGGCCTTCGACACCAGCGCCACGACCTCGTCGGAGCCGAGCTCGCTCTCGAGCAGGACCTCTCGTGCGGCCTGCTGCACGCCGATCTTGACCTCCACGCCGGTGTCCTTCCCGTGCGCGCCCCGTGGGCGCCTCGTGCTCGTCGCGACCGCGCGGACCCGCGCCGTCCTGGCGTCACCGTAACCGGAGCGGGACGCCGGCGCCGAGCCGGGACGCCGGTGTCCGCCGTCGGCGTAGCGGTGCGCGATCGGCTCAGACCGGCGGGTGGCTGAGCGGGATACGGCTGATCCCGCGCCAGCTCAGCGTGCTCACCAGCGCGGCGGCCTCGGCCTTGGGGATGTCGCTGCCGTCGCGCAGCCAGCGGCGCGCGGCGGTCTGCGCCTGGCCGGTGAGCCCGGCCGCGAGCAGCAGGGCCTCGGCCTCGGTGAGCCCGGTGTCCTCGGCGATCACGCGGCTCACGAGGGCGGCGCACGCGTCGTTCGTGCGGTCGACGCGCTCGCGGACGGCGGACTCGTTGGTGAGGTCGGACTCGAAGATCAGCCGGAACGCGCCGCCGGGATCGTCGACGAAGTCGAAGTAGGCCTGCACCGTCGCCTGGACGCGCTGCTTGTTGTCGGCGGTGGAGGCCAGGGCCGCCTCCACGGCGGCCACGAGCGCGTCGGAGGAGGAGTCCAGCAGCGCCAGGTAGAGCTCGAGCTTGCCCGGGAAGTGCTGGTAGAGCACGGGCTTGCTCACCCCCGCGGCCTCGGCGATGTCGTCCATCGCCGCCGCGTGGTAGCCCTGCGCCACGAACACCTCGCGGGCGGCGTCGAGCAGCTGGGCGCGGCGCTCGCGGCGGGGCAGGCGCTGGCCGCGCGCCGCCGCGCGTCCGGCGTCCTGGGCCACGGTCATGCCCCCGACCCTACCGGGCGGTAACGCCGACGGCGGCGACCCGCTGCCGGACCGCCGGGGCGTGCTCAGTCGTGCGGCTCGCGGTCGTCGCCGTAGCCGACCTCGATCGCCTGCTCGGCGGTGTCGGCCGGGTCGGCCTCCCAGGCGGGCGGGGCGGCCGGGTCGGGCGGCTCGGAGTCGAGCGGTGCCTCGTCGTCGAGCGGCGTCTCGTCCTCGACGGGCAGCTCGTCGTCGAGGGTCGTCGGGGCATCGGGGCCGAGGTCGGGCGTCGCGGACATGGCCACCCCTTCGCTCGCGGGATCTGGACGCCTCCCACGCTACGCGCGGCGGCGGCGACGTCGCCTGGGCACGCCCGCTGACAGGGATGGCGGATCGCCCGCCGCGGTGCAACCGGTGGTGCCGCGCTCCTACCGTGAGCAGATGGACGAGCACGGCGGCGACGACGACGCCGCGACGCCGGCGACGCCCGCGGTGCTGCCCGACCGGGCGGCGGTGCGGGCTGCGCTCGAGGTCGTCCCCGGGGTGCTGCGCGCCGACATCGTGACCGACCCGCAGGGCGGTCCGGGGCTGCTGCGCCTGGTGCTCGAGCCGGGCCACGACGAGGTGGCCGTGGCGCGATCGGTGCACCGCATCCTGCGGCTGCAGTTCGGCATCGGCCTGGACCCGGCGCGGCTCGAGGTGGTGGAGGAGGCGCCGCCCGAGGCCCCGGCGCCGCGGTACCCCAGCCTGCGCCTCGTCGACGAGGCCGTCGTGGACATCGGCGGGCGGCTCGACGACCTGCTGCTCGACCTCGACGACGCCCCGGGCGACGGACGCTTCCACGCCGAGGTGCTCTCGTCGGCCGCCCGCCACCCCGCCGGGACGTCCGGGCAGGCGCTCGGGGGCGCCGCCGAGCCGCAGGGGCCCGACCTGCCGAGGCTGGCCCTGGTGCGGCTCACGGTGTCCGCCGACGGACTCGGGGTGCGCGCCTCGGTCACGCTCGCCCGCCGGGGGCAGGTGCTCACCGGCACCGCCGAGGGCGCGTCGGACTCCCAGGCCGTGCTGTGCACGGTCACCGGCGCCACGCTGGCGGCGCTGCGCCGTCTGCTCGGGGCCGAGCACCGGCTCGACGTCGACGGAGTCGCGCTCACCCGCGTGGGCGAGAGCCAGGTGGTCGTGGTGCAGGTGGTGTGGAGCACCCCGGGCGGCGGGGAGCGGCTGACCGGGGCCTCCGAGGTCAGGGACGACCCGCGGCAGGCCGTCATCCGTGCCACCCTCGATGCCGTGAACCGACGTCTCGCCCCCCACCTGGGCCGCCCATGACGCACGACCCGATCCCCCGCACCACCGAGGACCTCCTGGCCCGGCTGGCCCCGCCGTGGCCGCGCGAGGACGTCGTCCTCACGAACGGAACGGTGGCGGTGCGCCGGGCCGCGCCGGCGTCGGAGAGCGTGGAGCCGGCCCTGTTCGTCCACGGGCTCGGCGGCAGCTCCGTGAACTGGACCGACCTCATGGCCCTGCTGCGCGACCGCGTCGACGGCATCGCCGTCGACCTGCCGGGCTTCGGCTGGTCGCCGCCGCCGCGCGACGGCGACTACTCCCTCGTGCGCACCGCCGCGTCGCTCGCGGAGCTCGTCGCGGCGCGCTTCGACGGCCGCCCGGTGCACCTGTTCGGCAACTCGATGGGCGGCGCCATCGCGGTGCAGCTCGCCGCGCGCCACCCCGAGGTGGTGCGCACCCTCACGCTCGTGAGCCCGGCGCTGCCCAAGATCGGGGTGCGGCGCAGCAACGTCCACCTGCCGGTGATCGCGACGCCGGGCCTCGGCACGACGCTCATGCGCCGCTACCTCACGCTCGACGCCGAGACCCGCGCCCGGGCGACGGTCGACGTCTGCTTCGCCGACCCGGCGAGCGTCCCGGTGCAGCGCATGAACGAGGCCGTCGACGAGGTGCGGCGCCGTGACCAGCTGCCCTACGTCGCCGACGCCTTCCTCCAGTCGTTGCGCGCGCTGATGGCGACCTACCTCGACCGCTCGGCGGAACGACCGTGGAAGCTGGCCGAGTCGATCGAGGCGCCGACGCTGCTCGTGTACGGGCGGGCCGACAAGCTCGTGGACCCGGTCCACGCGCACACCCGCGCCTTCCCGGACATGCGCGTGCTGGTGCTGCCGCACGCCGGCCATGTCGCGCAGATCGAGCAGCCGGTGCTGGTGGCCGACGCCTGGCGCGACCTGCTGCCCGTGGGCGGCTCCTCCCGAACCGGTCGGTAACGTCGCAGATTTGATCATTCCTCCCCCACGTGGGGGTCCTAGGACCTACCTTCCGTGGCGTCGGGCGCCCTCGGGCGCATTCGTCGAGGAGGACTCGTGGATCAACAGCAGCACTCCGTGGACGGCGTGACGTACCAGCACGCCGGTCACGAGTACTTCGCCAAGCGACAGCTCACGCGGCACGCGGGCGCGTTCGCGCTCTGGGGGCTCGGTGTCGCGGCGGTCATCTCGGGGGACTTCTCAGGCTGGAACTTCGGCATCGCCGAGGCCGGCTGGGGCGGCATGGTCGTCGCCACGATCGTCATCGGTCTGATGTACCTGTTCATGGTGTACTCGATCGCCGAGATGTCGGCGTCCATGCCGCACACCGGCGGCGCCTACTCCTTCGCCCGTACGGCGATGGGCCCCTGGGGCGGCTACGTCACGGGTGTGGCCGAGTCGATCGAGTACGTGTTCACCACGGCCGTGGTCGGTGTGTTCGCCAGCTCGTACGCGGACGCGATCGTGAGCGACCTGTGGGGGATCTCGTGGCCCCTGTGGGTGTGGATGCTCATCTTCTACGTCATCTTCGTGGGGCTGAACACGGCAGGCGCGGCCGCGTCGTTCCGGTTCGCCATCACCATCGCGATCCTGTCGCTGCTCGTGCTCGCCATCTTCTTCGTGACGGCGCTGTTCTCGGGCAAGCTCTCCACGGACGCGCTGTTCGACATCGCGCCCACGAGCGGCAACACCACGTTCATGCCCTTCGGCGTCGGCGGCGTCATGCTGGCCCTGCCGTTCGCGATCTGGTTCTTCCTCGGCATCGAGGAGCTGCCGCTCGCGGCGGAGGAGACGCACACCCCGCAGGAGGACATCCCGCGGGGCTCCGTCGCCGGCCTGTTCACGCTGTTCGTCACCGCGGCGCTGGTGCTGGTGCTCAACCCGATGGTGATGGGGTCCGAGACGATCGGCGGCAGCCTCGAGCCGATCCTCGACGGGTTCCGCGTCATCTTCCCGAACAGCAGCATCGCGGCCGTGCTGTCGCTCGCCGCGCTCACGGGCCTGATCGCCAGCTTCCAGGGCATCATGTTCGCGGCGGGGCGCAACGTGTACTCGCTGTCGCGGGCGGGCTACTACCCGCGGTTCCTGTCGCTCACCGGGGCGCGCAAGACGCCCTACGTAGCGCTGCTGTTCACGGCCCTGGTCGGCATGGTCGCCGTCGTCGTCGTCCCGAAGGTGTTCAACCAGGACGACGTCAACTTCGCCGGGTCGCTGCTCAACATGGCGGTGTTCGGTGCCGTCATCGCGTACGTCCTGCAGATGGTCACCTTCGTGCTGCTGCGCATCCGGAGGCCGGAGATGGAGCGGCCTTACCGCAGCCCCAGCGGCACCTGGGGGGCTGCCGTCGCCGGCGTCGTCGCGGCGGTCACACTGGTGATCCTCTTCTTCAACGAGGGCTACCGGGCGCCGATCGTCGCGATCGCGGTGTTCTTCGCCGTGGCGCTGATCTGGTTCGCCGCCTACGGGCGGACCCGGCTCGTGCTCTCGCCGGAGGAGGAGTTCGCGGTCACCGGAGGCAAGCACGGGCACCCGGAGACCGAGGGCTACGCGGTGACCGAGGACGAGGAGGACTCGGGTCAGGCCGAGTACTTCCCGCCCGTCAGCTGAACGAGCGAGCCAGGGGGGCGGGGGTCGCGGCGACGCGACCCCCGCCCTCGACGCGTAGGAGGAGACGACGAGATGTCCAGCCAGAGCACGCTCGGGGTCGAGCAGCTGAGGACCGAGGTGGCCGCGGGCGCCATCGACACCGTGATCGTCGCGATCACGGACATGCAGGGCCGGCTCCAGGGCAAGCGGGTCCACGCGCCGTACTTCGTGGAGCACGTGCTGCCGCACGGCACGGAGGGCTGCAACTACCTGCTGGCCGTGGACGTCGACATGAACACCGTCGACGGCTACGCCATGTCGAGCTGGACCGCGGGCTACGGCGACTTCGTCATGGCCCACGACCTGGCCACGCTGCGCCGCGTGCCGTGGCACCCCGGCACCGCGATGGTGCAGGCCGACGTCGTGTGGCTGGACGGCAGCGACGTCGTCGCCTCGCCGCGCCAGGTGCTCAAGCGCCAACTCGCGCGCCTCGCCGACGCCGGCATGGCCGCGTACGTCGGCACCGAGCTCGAGTTCATCGTGTTCGACGACACCTACGAGGACGCCTGGCGCAGCGGGTACCGCGGCATGCACCCGGCCAACCTCTACAACGTCGACTACTCCATCATCGGCACCTCGCGCGTCGAGCCCCTGCTGCGCCGGATCCGCCTCGGCATGGCCGGTGCGGGCATGACCGTCGAGAGCGCCAAGGGCGAGTGCAACTTCGGGCAGCACGAGATCGCGTTCCTCTACGACGAGGCGCTGCGCACCTGCGACAACCACGTCGTCTACAAGACGGGGGCCAAGGAGATCGCCGCGCAGGAGGGCAGGGCGATCACCTTCATGGCGAAGTACGACGAGCGCGAGGGGAACTCCTGCCACGTCCACCTGTCCTTCCGCGGCACCGACGGCTCGCTGGTGATGGCCGACGACGCCGACGAGGAGCACGGGCTGTCCGACGTGGGTCGCCAGTTCATCGCCGGGCAGCTGGCGCATCTGCGCGAGCTCTCCCTGCTGTTCGCGCCGAACATCAACTCCTACAAGCGATTCGCCCCCGGGTCGTTCGCCCCGACGTCGGTGGAGTGGGGCCGCGACAACCGCACCTGCGCGCTGCGCCTGGTGGGCGGCGGCGCGAGCCTTCGGCTGGAGAACCGGGTGCCCGGCGGCGACGTCAACCCATATCTGGCCGTGGCCGCGATGGTCGCCGCGGGCCTCGACGGCATCGAGAAGGGGATGGAGCTGCGCCCGGAGTACACCGGGAACGCCTACGCCTCCGGCGGCGAGAGGGTCCCGTGGCAGCTCGACGACGCCGTGGCGCTGTGGTCCGGCTCCGAGTGGGTCGCCGAGACGTTCGGCGCGGAGGTCCAGGAGCACTACACGAACATGGGCCGCATCGAGCTCGAGGCCTTCGCACGGACCGTCACCGACTGGGAGCGCTACCGCGGCTTCGAGCGGCTCTGAGCCCCGCCGCCGGGCCCCGGCGGGCGACGTCCCGGGCCGCGGCGGCAGGATCAGCCACGTCGGACCCACCCCGCCGACCCGGCACCGAGAGGACCCCCGTGACCGCCCTGCACGACGTCGTGAACCCGGCGACCGAGGAGGTCGTCGCCTCCGTCCCGTCGCTGTCGGTCGAGGAGACCGACGCGGCGATCGCCCGCGCCCGGTCGGCCTTCGAGAGCTGGCGCCACGTCGCCCCCGGCGACCGGGCCCGGCTGCTGCGCCGGTTCTCGGCCCTGGTCGACGACCACCTCGAGGAGCTCGCGCAGCTCGAGGTGCGCAACTCCGGGCACACGATCAGCAACGCGCGGTGGGAGGCCGGCAACGTGCGCGACGTGCTCGCGTACTACTCCGGTGCGCCCGAGCGCCTGCTGGGCCAGCAGATCCCCGTCGCCGGGGGCGTGGACCTCACGTTCCACGAGCCGCTGGGCGTCGTCGGCGTGATCGTGCCGTGGAACTTCCCGATGCCGATCGCCGGCTGGGGCTTCGCGCCTGCGCTCGCCGCCGGCAACACGGTGGTGCTCAAGCCCGCCGAGCTCACCCCGCTCACGGCGGTGCGCCTCGGCGAGCTCGCGCTCGAGGCGGGCGTGCCCGAGGGCGTCTTCCAGGTGCTGACCGGCAAGGGCTCGGTGGTGGGCGAGCGGTTCGTCACGCACCCGGACGTGCGCAAGGTCGTGTTCACCGGGTCGACCGAGGTGGGCATCCGCGTGGCCGAGGGCTGCGCCCGGCAGGTGAAGGCCGTCACCCTCGAGCTCGGCGGCAAGAGCGCCAACGTGGTCTTCGACGACGCCGACCTCGCGAAGGCGGCCGCGACCGCGCCCTACGGCGTGTTCGACAACGCCGGGCAGGACTGCTGCGCCCGCTCGCGGATCCTCGTGCAGCGCTCGGTGCTGGACGAGTTCCTGGCCCTCCTGGAGCCGGCCGTGCTCGGCGTGAGGGTGGAGGACCCCTCGCTCGACTCCGCCGAGATGGGGCCGCTCATCAGCGCGGCGCACCGCGACACCGTCGCGTCGTTCCTGCCCGACGGCACGCGGGTGCTCATCCAGGGCAGCGTGCCGGACGGCCGCGGGTTCTGGTTCCCCCCGACGGTCGTGATGCCCTCGTCCGAGCAGGACCCGCTGATGACCGAGGAGGTCTTCGGCCCGGTCGTGTCGGTGATGCCGTTCGACGACGAGGCCGACGCCGTGCGTCTCACCAACGCGACCGAGTACGGCCTGTCGGGGTCGATCTGGACCCGCGACGTGGGGCGGGCGCTGCGGGTGGCCCGGGCCACGGAGAGCGGGAACCTGTCGGTCAACTCGCACTCCTCGGTGCGGTACTGGACGCCGTTCGGCGGCTTCAAGAAGTCCGGCCTCGGCCGGGAGCTCGGACCGGACGCGCTGCACGCGTTCACCGAGGTCAAGAACGTGTTCATCTCGACGGAAGGCTGAGATCCGTGGACCGTTACGCAGAGCGCACCGTCGTCATCACCGGCGGGGGCAGCGGCATCGGCAGGGCGACGGCGCAGCGCGTCGCCTCCGAGGGCGCCCGCGTCGTCGTCGTCGACATGAACGAGGAGGCGGCCCGAGCGGTCGCGGCCGAGGTCGACGGGCTCGCGGTGCGGGCCGACGTCACCGACGCCGACGACGTGGCCCGCATGTTCCGCACCGCCTTCGACACGTACGGCAGCATCGACGTGTCGTTCCACAACGCCGGCATCTCGCCGCCGGACGACGACTCGATCCTCACCACCGGGATCGAGGCGTGGGACCGCGTGCAGCGGGTGAACCTCACCTCGGTGTACCTCTGCTGCCGCGAGGTGATCCCGTACATGCAGCGGCAGGGCAAGGGCTCGATCATCAACACCGCCTCGTTCGTCGCCACCATGGGCGCGGCGACGTCGCAGATCTCCTACACCGCGTCGAAGGGCGGCGTGCTCTCGATGAGCCGCGAGCTCGGCGTGCAGTTCGCCCGCGAGGGGATCCGGGTCAACGCGCTGTCCCCGGGGCCGGTCAACACCCCGCTGCTCCAGGAGCTGTTCGCGAAGGACCCCGAGCGCGCCGCGAGGCGGCTGGTGCACATCCCGTTCGGACGGTTCGCGGAGGCCAGCGAGATCGCGGCCGCGGTCGCCTTCCTCGGCAGCGACGACGCCTCGTTCGTCACGGCGAGCAACTTCCTCGTCGACGGCGGGATCAGCGGGGCCTACGTCACGCCGCTCTGACGCCCTTCGCGGCGCCCGGTCACTGCGCCGGCAGCACTAGGCGAGCCGGTAGACGATCTCCTCGATGTCGGTCTGCTCGCGTGCGACCTCGACGAAGCCGCAGTGCTCGAGCACCTTCGCCGAGCCGGTGTTCGTCGCCGCGACGTGGGCGAGCAGGGGCCGCTCGGTGACCTCGCCGAGGAACGCGGCGAGCGCCGCTGTGGCGATGCCGCGCCCCCAGTGCGCGCGGCCCACCCAGTAGCCCACCTCGCGCTGCTCGTCGCCGAAGCAGCCGAGGCTGCCGACCACCTCGCCGTCCACCACGATCGTCCGGCGGATGAGCGCCGGGTTGGACCGGATCATCGCCTCGTGGGCCACGAAGGCGTCCCAGTCGCGCGACGCGAACGCGGCCATGGCGGCCGCCACCGGGTCGCGCTGGTGCTCGAACAGGATCGGCAGGTCCTCGGGGGTCGTCTCCCGCAGCACGAGCTCCACGCCGCCGACCCTACGACCCCCTCCCCGCAGCGGGCATGGTGCTGCTCGTGCGCACGCCCAGGACCGGATCGAGGCGGGAGCCGGCTGACGGTAAGCCCCGGCCGCGGCGTCGGGCCGGGTTACACCGACGGGACTGGCCGGAGCCGGAAGACGATGATGCCGAGATACCGGTCCATCCATCGCCCCTTGTGCGGGTGACGGCGCCGGTCCTCGTCGGACAGCTGTGGCTCGAGAGCCGCCTCGACCCAGAACCCTGCCGCGCTGAAGGTGTTGAGCAGGTCGGCGAACGTGTAGGGACGCTTGGTCAGTGCGATCTGCTCGTTCCACGCGGTCTGGTAGGTGTACGTGTCGTGGGAGAAGTACTCCTCGCCCAGCGTCGTCCCGTTCTGCTCCGAACGCTCGAGGGCGTAGCGGACGGGGTGGGTCCGGGTGAGCAGGACGAACCCGTCATCGGTCAGCCTGGCCCGCGCGTCGCTCAGGATGCGGACCGGGTCCTGGGCGTACCCGAAGGACTGCAGGAACAGGATCCGGTCGAACGTGCGCCCGGTGAGTGCCGGCAACGAACCCAGCTCGTTGAGGTCACCGTGGATGAGCTCGAGCCCTGGTGGAAGTGCCTGGACGAAGCTCCCGCCGATGTCGACACCTACAGCGGCGGCCGCGCCGTCTCGGACGAGCTCAGCGAGCTTCGCACCGTTGCCGCACCCGAGGTCGAGCACGGAGAGTCCCTGGACCTCGCCGAGCATCTCCCGCTGCGCCGGCCACTCGACGAGTCGGTCGAGCGAGTCCTCCCTGCTTCTCGCTCGCTCGTAGTCGGCTGCCAGGCCCGACCAGACGCTCCCCGTGGACTCAGTCAAGGTCACTGACCCCGCGTCGTCCGGCCTCGGTGTGCTTCCTCCACGGGACCGAACCTATCCCTGCGTCCGCGCGGGACGGGGAGCCCGCGTGGCAGAACGAGCCCGCGGCCGGAGACCGAGCGCGCCACCCCCTAGAAGGGCGGGTGCTCGGGTGGGTCGGCTGTGCGCCCGCCGGGGTCGGGTGCCTCGCCCTCCGGCGTATCGGCGTGGGGCCGTACGTGTGCGGCACCGGGCCGGGCACCTGGTGCGACGGCTGTCGATGCTCGTCGTTGCGGTGGTTCGAGAACGGGCTGGGCCGGGATGCGGATGCGTTGTCGCCATCGGGTGACCCACGTGCCCGAGCCGTCGGCGGCGCAGTCCTCGATGGTCGCGTGTCCCGCGGTCTTGACCTGGTGGCAGCGCGAGCACAGGCCGCCGCAGTTGGTGGTGTCGCTCGCGCCTTGGGGGAACGGGAGGGCGTGGTCCATCTCCTGGGCGCGGCGCGTGCATCCGGGACGCCGGCAGATCGGGTCGCGGTGCAGCACGTGGTCGCGCAGCGCTGCGGGCAGGTACTGGCGGGTGCCGTAGTCGAGCAGGTGGCCGTCGACCGGGTCGACGACCAGGCGGCGCCACCAGTCGGCGACCGCGGCGACCTCACGGGCGATGGGTGCGGGGATCGGGGTTCCGTTCAGGAGTGCGAGCCCGTCGCGCTCCGCGCGCAGGGTGTCGAGGTCCATCACGACGTGCAGCTCGGTCTGCGTCCGCGACGCGTCGTAGACCAGCTCGCCGTCCTCGCCCCGGTCACCGAGGACCAGAGCAGCCAGGGCGTCCGCGCGGCAGGCACCCGACGCTGCGTCGTCGTTCCCGGCGCGCAGCGCCTCGGCCCCGCCGCGCTGGGCGCGCAGAGCCTTGCCCGCGGCCTGGATCGCGTCGAACACGGCGTCGATCACGGGCGCCTGGTGCGTGACACCGAGGAACGCCATGCCATCGCCGATCGGCTGCCGGTACACGTCCCTCGTCGCCGCGGCCTTGTGGGCGCGGACGGTCGCGGCGGGGTCGTGGCGGGCGATGAGCTTGTCGAGGTGCTTGCGCAGCTCCGAGGCGGTCAGGGTGCGGGCCTTCTCCAGCGCCGCGGTCTCGATCGTGGCCAGCACGTCGGGGTCGGTCATGTACCGGGTCGCGTCGACCAGGGCGGCGCAGTGCCGCTCGGTGATCTCCCCGGCGGCCAGCGCGGCACGGAACCCCGGGAAGGTCTCCTTGAGCGCGAGTGCGCGTTCGATCTCCTTCGACGCGCCGTAGGCGCTGTTGCGGGTGGCGTAGGCGACCTCCTGCTCGGCCGCTGCCTCCGCGTACGAGCTGCTGACCCTCGGGTCCGGGCACGACTTCGCGGCGAACGCCGCCTCCGCCGCCAGACGCAATGACGCCAGCCGGGCTTCGAGCCGCCCCACCACGGAGAGGTAGTCGATCAGCTCGGCCGGCTCGGTGATCGCCTCGACGTCGACCTGCTCGAGCAGGATCAGGTCGGTCGCGTCGACGGGCTGGTCGAGCAGAGGCAGCAGTGCGCTCGGGTCGCCGGTCAGCCACGCGATCGGGTCGTGCACGTCCCAGTCCGGGTGGAACCCGAGACCCACCGAACGGAAGCCCGGGGCGGTGTCCCGGTCGTCGACGACGGTCATCGGGCACCTCCCACGGGATCGGCTGGGGTTCGAACGAATGTAGGAATGCTATCGGAGACCCCTGACAGGCGCAACCCCCAATCCCCAGCAATCCCAACGTATTTCGCCGCTCGACTGTCCACAGGGTGTGGACGGCTGAACCCTCGAGGAACGCGAGCAGCGCCATCAGAACGGGAGCCGGCCGGGGCGACACTGCGCACCGACACCGCGCGTGCGTCACGCGCCCGACGGGGCGCAACGCGGCGCGAACGCGGTCGCTCGGGGCCGACCGACACCGACACCGCGCGCGCGTCACGCTCCCCGACGGGGCGCAGCGCGCAGCGCGCTGCGGTCGCTCGGCGCCGACCGACACCGACACCGACACCGACACCGACCGACACCGACACCGACCGCGGGAGCGCGTGCGGTCGTGCTGCGGCGATCGCGCTCAGTCGCGCGGGGGCAGCACGGCCTCGGCCACGGCGTCGCCGCACAGGCGCTGCACGCCCACCCGCAGCTCGTCGCCGGTGAGCGCGACGAGGTAGGGCCGCTCCACCACGCGGTCGCCCACGACCGCGGCGACCGCGATCGACACTGGGGGCACGCCGGTCGACGCCAGTCGCTCGCACGGCGGCGGCGTCCAGGTGAGCGTGGTGCGCGACGCGCCGTCGGTCACCTGGAGGTGGCCCTGCGTCGGCTGCACGTGCCCGCCGTCGGAGGTGACGTCGGCGACGTCGACGTAGAAGCCGTCCGGCACGGTCAGCGTGACGGACAGCTCGAGGGTGCCGCCCGCGGCGTCGCTCGACCCGCCGTGCACGATGACCTGCGGGACCACGGCGGTGACGGCATGGATCCCGCAGAGCCGCGCGAGGTGCTCCTCGATCGTGCCCGTCGCGGAAGCGGGCAGCGCCAGCTGGATCGCCGGAGGCGTGCCGCCGAGCGAGTCGAGGGCGTCGGCGGGTGCGGCCGGCACGGGGATCCCGTCCGCGATGTCGGCGAGCGGGTGGCCGCAGTCGGTGGGGTGCAGCTCGAGCAGCACGTGGGCGGGCCGGTCCGGCGTCGCCATCACCGGGGCGCCGAGGCCCACGAACGCCGAGCCCGCCGGGCCCACGGCGCGGTCGAACCACCACGCGCCCTGCGCCGTGGCGACCGCGACGTCGAGGCGCAGCCCGACGGCCGCGGGCAGGTCGGTGACGTCGACGGGGCCCACGGTGAGCGTGCGGTCGGCCTGCACCTGGAGGCACTGCTGGCGCACGACGCCGAGCAGCCGGGTGGCGCCGCGCAGCGGCACCGGGTCGTCACGGGTCTCGCCGGCGGCGGAGGTGCGTCGCACGATCACGGCGAAGTCGCCGGTGGTGGCGGCCAGCGCGGCGCCCAGGGAGTCCTGCGCGGAGCAGTCGATGCGCGCTCCGGCGCGCAGGGTGTGGCCCTCGTCGGCGGTGGTGACCGGCACGGGCTGCGCCCGCGGATCCGGCACGAGCGTGGGACCCGTGAGGCCGACCAGGGAGACCGCGACGTCCGGCGGCTCGGCCGAGGTCACCTGCACCGCCTGGCTCACCGTCGGCAGGTCGGCCGGCCCTCCGAGGCGCACCTGCTCGGAGTCGGCGCCGCTCGGAGTGACCACCACCGTGGGCTGGTCCGCGAGAGGAACCGGCCGGGTCGCGGCCCACACCGCCGCCGCGGCCGCGACGACGAGGGCGAGGACCGCCACGGACCCGACGAGGCGACGGTGCCGGCGCAGCCACGGCGTGACGCCGGTGCGCTCGAGGGCCGCCGCCGCGCGCTCCGACAGGTAGGGCGCCTCGTGGCCGTCGCCGAGGGTCTCGAGGTCGAGGGGCTCGTCGAGGTGGTCGAGGTCGAGCCGTCGGTCGAGCGGGTCGCCCGTCACGCCGCGCGCACGGGCCGACGCACCGGGGTCACGGCGCGCCGGGGTCATCGCGGCCTACGCCGTCCCCCGCCGGCGGCTCGCGTACCACGCGAGACCGAGCGCCACGGTCGCCGCGCCCACCCGCAGGGCGGTGCGGCGGTTGCCGGCGGTGTTGACCGCCGCGAGTCGCTGGCGCACGGTCGGCATCGCGACCGGGCGGGCGAAGTCGACCACCGGCCAGCCGCGCTCGACGGCGACGCGGCGCAACGGCGCGTCCGGGTTTACGGCCACGGGGTGCCCGACCACCTCGAGCATGGGCAGGTCAGTCATCGAGTCGCTGTACGCGTAACTCTCGGAGAGGTCGTAGTCGTTCTCCTCCGCGAGCGCGAGGATCGCGTCGGCCTTCCCCTGGCCGTAGGCGTAGAAGAGGATCTCGCCGGTGTACTTGCCGTCGACGACGGCCACCTGCGTGCCGAGCGCGCGGTCGACGCCGAGCCGCTCGCCGATGGGCTCCACCACCTCGGTGCCGGACGAACTGATGATGATGACGTCGCGCCCGGCCTCCTTGTGCTCCTCGATGAGGTCGACGGCCTCCTCGTAGACCATCGGGTCGACGATCTCGTCGAGGGTCTCGGCCACGATCGAGCGGACCTGCTCGACGTCCCACCCGCGCACCAGCGCGGACATGTAGGCGCGCATGGTCTCGAGCTGGTCGTGGTCGGCCCCGCCGGTGACGTAGGCGAACTGGGCGTAGGCGCTCTTGAGCACGTCGGCGCGGCCGATCAGGCCGCCCTTGTAGAAGGGGCGCGCGAAGGCCAGCGAGCTCGACTTGGCGAGGATCGTCTTGTCGAGGTCGAAGAAGGCGGCGCTGCGCGTCATGTGCCGATGGTAGGTCGTCGCGGACGGCGTCGAGCCGCTCGCGACGACCCGGAACGGACCCGCGACGGGGGCCGCGGGTCCGCTCGGTCGCTCACCCGGGGACGGCGCCCGGGAAGGGGGCGTCGTGCCTCGCAGGCGTGCGTGTCACCGGTTCATCGCCGTGCCGATCCGGGCGAACAGCGTGCTGCCGCCGAGGAACATCCCGGCGCCGACCGTGAGCAGGCCGATCGTGGTGAGCATCGGCATCGCCAGCACGAGCGCCAGGACACCGAGCGTCACGCCGGCCAGTCCGACCAGCAGCTCGCCGCCGGCACCGGCCTGGGCCACCTGCTGCGGGACGGGCGAGGAGTCCCAGCCCATCGGCGAGAGCGACTGCTGGGTGCCGGAGCCGAGGACGAGCGCGGCTCCGAGCGCGATGGACGCCACTGCGAGCAGCGTGTCCGGCACGATGCCGATGAGGGCGAGGACGCCGAGCGCGACACCGCCGGCCCCGGCGATCATCTCGGCGCTCATGCCGCCGCCGAGCATCGCCTCGTCCCGTCCGCCACCGGTCATCTGGTGCAGAGAGCGCCATCGGGCGGCGACGGCGCTCGCCTCGACGAGCAGACCTCCGCCCAGGACGATCGCGGCGATCGCCGTCATCGTCTGGGACAGGATGTCGGTGAGGGCGAGGATGGTGAGCACCACGGCGGCGAGTCCCGCCAGCGCCTCCGTGCCCGCCCCACCTGCCACCAGACGCTCGTTCCACACGGTCTGGTGCGTGTGCCCGCGGTAGGTCTCGGGTGCGGTCTGAGTGCGGTCCGCCATGCGTACCTCCCTGGGTGTGCGGTTCTTTCGGGGCAGTCGCGCTTCCCGTGCAGGGGAGGGCGAAACCGCCCCGGGCCGGCCGCATCTGCGGGGCGTCGCATGGCGGACGCCGCCGCCGACGCGGAGTGCCCCGTCGTCCCCAATGCGGTGCGTCCCCGCGCGTCGTCCCCAGAGCGGGGGAGACGCCGCTCACACCGGTCGCGCCACCGCCCAGCCTCGCCCGCATGAGCCCCCGGCCGCTGCTGCTGACCCGAGACCCCGACCTGCTCGACGACGTGCGGAGGGTGGCGGCCGCGGCGGGTCGCGACGTCGACGCCGTCCCCGGTGCGGCCGAGGCCCGCCGCGGGTGGACCTCGGCGCCCCTCGTGCTGGTCGGCGCCGAGCTGCTCGCGGAGGCCGCGGCCGCGGGGCTGCGGAGGCGTCCCGGCGTGCTCGCCGTGGTGCGCGGGGAGGCCGCGGCCGACACCTGGCGGCTCGCGGTCGACGTGGGGGCCGAGCACGTGCTCGAGCTGCCGGAGCAGGAGTCGCGCCTGGTGGAGCTGGTGGCCGCGGCCGACGCGCCGCAGCGGCCCGGGTCGGTGCTCGGCGTCGTGGGCGGCGCCGGCGGCTCCGGGGCCAGCGTGCTCGCCGCCGGTCTGGCGCTGGCCGCCGCGCGCGCGGGCCAGGCCGCGCTGCTCGTCGACGGCGACCCGTGGTCGGGCGGCATCGACCTCGTGCTGGGCTGCGAGGACGCCGACGGCGCCCGGTGGGAGCAGCTGCACGGCGTGCGCGGCCTGGTGCCGGCCGACGCCCTGCGCGCCGCGCTGCCGCAGGCGCACGGTGTCGCCGTCCTCGCCCTCGGCCGTGGTGCCGAGCCCCTGCCCGTGGCCGCCGTGCCGGCCGTGCTCGACAGCGCCGCGTCGGCGTTCGACGCGGTGGTGGTCGACCTGCCGCGGGGGCACCCGGACCTGCTCTCCACCCTGGTGTCGCGGTGCGACGAGGTGCTGCTCGTCGTCCCGCTCGACGTCCGCGGCGCGTCGGCGAGCATGCGACCCGCCGCCTGGCTCGCCGCGCGGGCGCGCACCGGGCTCGTGGCCCGGCACCTGCCGCACAGCAGCCTCGACCCCGACGAGCTCGCGCTGTGGCTCGGGCTCGACGTCGTCGCCGAGATCGGGCACGACTCGCGGCTGGCCGCCGCGGTCGACCGGGGCGACGCGGTGTCGCGCCGCAGCCGCCTGGCCCGCACGTGCGACGAGCTCGTGGCGACCACCCTCGCCCCCGCCGGGCTGGTGCCGCCGCCGGTGCCGCGATGACCCTCGACCCCGGCGTGGTGGACCGGGTGCGGTCCCGGCTGGTCGCCGGCGGGGCACCGCCCACCACGGCCGACGTGGCCCGCGCCCTGCGCGAGGACGGCGTCCTGCTCGGCGCCGGGGTGCTCCTCGCCGAGGCGGAGCGGCTGCACGGCGAGCTCACCGGCACGGGCCCGCTCACGCCGCTGCTGCGCGACCTCGCCGTCACCGACGTCCTGGTCACCGGCCCCGGCGACGTCTGGGTCGACCGCGGTGCCGGGGTCGAGCGGGTGGAGGTCCGCTTCCCCGACGAGGCGGCCGTGCGCCGCCTCGCGCAGAGGCTCGCCTCGCTCGCCGGCCGCCGCCTCGACGACAGCGCCCCCTACGTCGACGCGCGCCTGCCGGACGGCACCCGGCTGCACGCCGTGCTGGCCCCGGTCGCCCGCACGGGCACCACGCTGTCGCTGCGCGTGCCGCGGCGCCGCGCGTTCACCCTCGACGACCTGGTCCGCGCCGGGTCGCTGCCGGCCGAGGTGGTGCCCTGGGTGCGGGCCGTGGTCGACGCGCGTCTGGCCGTGCTCATCACCGGGGGCACCGGCACCGGGAAGACGACGTGGCTGGCCACCCTGGTGGGCCTGTGCGACCCGGCCGAGCGCATCGTGCTGGTGGAGGACTCCGCGGAGCTCGCGCCGGAGCACCCGCACGTGGTGGCGCTCGAGGCGCGGCCGGCCAACCTCGAGGGCGCCGGCGCGGTGACCATGCGCGACCTGGTGCGCCAGTCGCTGCGGATGCGCCCGGACCGGATCGTGGTGGGGGAGGTGCGCGGCGCCGAGATCGTCGACCTGCTCGCGGCGCTCAACACCGGCCACGAGGGCGGCTGCGCCACGGTGCACGCCAACCGCGCGGCCGACGTGCCGGCCCGGCTCGAGTCGCTGGCCCTGGCCGCGGGGCTCGACCGTGCTGCCGTGCACGCGCAGGTCGCCGCCGGCCTCGACGTCGTGGTCCACCTCGTCCGCGACCGCGACGGGCTGCGACGGTGGCGCTCGCTGTCGCTGGCCCGTCGTGACGCCGACGGGTGGACGGTGCTGGTCGACGCGCTCGGCTGGCCCCGGCGCGACGGCCCGGTCGTGCGCGGGCCGGCCTTCGACGCCCTGGTCGAGCGGCTCGGCCGCTGGGCCCCCACCGCCGCGCCGGACCCTCGCGTCGGGGGTGCGGCGGGCGCCGGCGCCGCGGACGCGTCGTGAGCCCGGTGTGGCTCGGCCTGCTCGCCGCCGGCGCGCTGCTCGCGGCCCTGCCGCCGCGGCTTCGAGGCCGTCCCAGCGCCCCGTCGCCGGGCGCCGGTCCGCGCCGTCGGCCCGCCGGGCTGCTCGCGCGGTTGCCCGCGGGCCTGGCCGCGCGGCCCGCCGCTGCGCGGCGACGGACGGAGGGGCTCGCCCTGGAGTGGCTGGAGGCCGTGGCGGCCGAGCTGCGCGCCGGCCGCGGTGCTGCCGCGGCTCTCCTGGCCGCGCCGCACGCGACGGTCGTCGTCCCGCACGCGGCCGCCGCGGCACGGTCCGGTGCCGACGTCGTCGACGCGCTGCGCCGCGACGGGTGCCGCGACCCGCTGCTGGCCGGCGTCGCCGCGTGCTGGGAGGTCGCCGAGGGCAGCGGCGCCGGGCTCGCCTCGTCGCTGACCACGCTGGCCGACGCCGCGCGTGAGAGCCGCCGGGTGCGCGACGAGCTCGCCGCGGGCCTGGCCGAGCCGAGGGCGACCGCCGTCGTGCTCGCGGGCCTGCCGGTGCTCGGGCTCGCACTCGGCTCGATGCTCGGGGCGGACCCCCTCCGCTGGCTGCTGGGCACCCCGGCCGGCCGCGCGGTGCTCGCCGCCGGCGCGCTGCTCCAGGTGCTGGGCGCGGTGTGGGCCTGGCGGATCACCCGCGCGCTGGAGCAGGCGCTGTGAGCGCGCTGCTCGCGGTCGCCGCGGCCGCCGCCGTCCTGCTCGCGCTGCCCGGCAGCGGCACCCGCCGCGCCCGGTCCGTCGGCCCGCGCGCACCGGCCGCCGGGCTCGCCGGCGCGGTGCCCGGCCGCACGCTCGCCGCGGTCGCGGCCGGCGTGGCCGTGGCCCTGGTGCTCGGCGGTGCGGGCGGGGTGCTGGTGGGGGCGGTCGCCGCCGCGGGGCTGCGCGTGGCCCTCGCGCGGCTCGAGCGGTCCGGGGCCCGGCGCGAGCGCGAGCAGCTCGCCCGGTCCGCCCCGCTGGTGGTCGACCTCGTCGCCGCGTGCCTCGCCTCCGGCGCCACGCTCGAGGCCTCGGTGCGCGCCGCCGCCGCGGCCGTCGGCGGCCCGGCGGCGACGGCGCTCGGGCCCGTGCTGTCGGCCGTCGCGCTCGGGGCCGACCCGGCGCAGGCCTGGCGCTCGGTGGAGCGGCACGGCCCGCTTGCCGGGCTCGCCCGCGCCGTCGCGCGCTCGGCGTCCACGGGCGCGCCGCTGTCCGACCTGCTGCCCCGGGTCGCCGAGCGGGCCCGGGCCGAGCACCGGGCGCGGGCCGAGGCCCGCATCCGCACGGTGTCGGTCCGGCTCACCGCCCCGCTGGGGCTGGCGTTCCTCCCGGCGTTCGTGCTGCTCGGCGTCGTCCCGCTCGTCGCGTCGTGGACGGCGGGGCTGCTGTGACCGTCCCCAGGCGCGTCGCCGCCGTCGTTCGTCCCCAGGGCCGTCGGCCGGCCCCGGCCCGCCGGGCCGCCGGCGCCGCAGGGTTCCCGGCGCCGGCGAGGGTCGCCGGCGTCAACCGCGAGGAGGGGTCTGCATGACCCGTCGAGTCATCGCCCGTGCCATCACCCGCACCCCCCGGCGCTTCGGCGCCCCGGGGGCGGGCGACACCGGGGCCGCCACCGCCGAGTACGCCGTCGTCACCGTCGCGGCGGCCGGCCTCGGCGGCATCCTCATCAAGCTGCTCACGAGCGACTGGTTCCTCACCATCATCAAGTCCATCTTCGAGTGGATCATCCGCGCCGCGCTCTCCTTCTTCGGGCTCGGCTGATGCAGCGACGCCGCGGGGGTCCGGGTGGTGCGCACCACCCGGGCCTCCGCCCCTCGCGGGAGCCGTGCGGCCGGTGTGCCGACCCGGCCCGGGACGCCGGGGCGGTGGTGGTCGAGGCGGCGGTCGCGACCGTGGCGCTCGTCGCCGTCGCGCTGGTGCTGGCCTGGCTGCTCGGTCTGCTCGGCGCGCAGCTGGCGGTCGGGGAGGCGGCCCGCGCGGGCGCCCGGGTCGCGGCACGCGGCGAGCCGTCCTCGGCGGTGGCCGCCGAGGCGCGGCGGCTCGTGCCCGACGCCGTCGTCGACCTGCGGCCCGAGGGCGACCACCTCGTGGTCGACGTGCGCCGCCCGGTGGCCCTGCCCGGCCTGCTCGCGCGGTGGGGCCCGGTGGTCCTGCAGGCCGGCGCGGTCAGCCTCCGGGAGCCGTCGTGAGCGCGCGCCGGCCCCGCCCGCGCGGGCCGTGGCAGGGCCGCGGCGCGCGCCGGGACGAGGGCGCGGCGGTGGTGATGGCGCTGCTGCTCGCCGTGGTGCTGGTGGTGCTGCTGCTCGCCGCGGCGGCCGTCACGGACCTGCTCGCGGCGCGTCAGCGGGCCGCGGCGGCCGCCGACCTCGCCGCGCTCGCCGGCGCCCCCGTGGCGCTGACCTCGCCGCAATCCGCGTGCAGCGCCGCGTCCTGGGTGGCCCGGGCCAACGGCGGTGCGCTGCGCGCCTGCGAGGTGTCCGACGGCGACCTGCGGGTCAGCGTCTCGGCTCGGCCGCGCTCGACGGTCTCGCGCTGGCTGGCCGCCGTCCTCGGCGGCCTCCCCGAGCCCACCCAGTCCGCCCGAGCCGGCATGCGCTGAGCCCGGCCGTGCCGGCCGTCGGCTCAGTCCGGGGTGGTCTCCGACTGCTCGGCGGGGGCGCCGGCGAGGAGGACGTCGAGCAGGCGGACGGCGCCGTCCTTGTCGAGCGGGTCGTTGCCGTTGCCGCACTTGGGCGACTGCACGCACGAGGGACAGCCGCTGGGGCACTCGCAGGCGGCGATCGCCTCGCGCGTGGCCGTGAGCCAGGTGCGCGCCGCCGCCCATCCCCGTTCGGCGAAGCCGGCGCCCCCGGGGTGGCCGTCGTAGACGAAGACGGTGGCCCGGTCGGTGTCGGGGTGCAGCGCGGTGGAGACGCCGCCGATGTCCCAGCGGTCGCACGTGGCGACCAGCGGCAGCAGGCCGATCGAGGCGTGCTCCGCCGCGTGCGCCGCCCCGGGCACGTCCGGCGCGTCGAGGCCGGCGCGGGCCAGCTGCTCGGGCGACACGGTCCACCACACAGCCTGCGTGCGCAGGTGGCGCGGGGGCAGGTCCAGCGGCTCCTCGCCGAGCACGGTGCCGGTGAGGTAGTGCCGGCGCAGGTAGGCCACCACCTGGTGGGTCACCTCCACCTCGCCGAGCACGAGATCGGCCTCGCCCCACCGCACCCGCCGGCTCTCGCCCACCACGCGGATGTCGGTGGTGTCGCGCGCCGACGTCGTCCAGTCGACCTCCTCCCGGTGCGCGACGGCGACCGCGTCGTCGAGGTCGAGCCGGTCCACGAGGTAGGTCTCGCCCTGGTGCACGTAGACGGCGCCGGTGTGCACGGTCGCGTGCGCCGCACCCGGCTCGACCGTGCCGAGCAGCCGGCCGGTCACGTCCTCCACCACACGCACGACGCCGTCGCCGATGCCGCGCAGGTCGGCGAGGTCGGATGCCCGCTCCCGGTGGGTCCAGTACCAGCCGCCGGGGCGGCTGCGCAGCAGCCCGCGTGCCACGAGGGCGTCGACCACCTCCCGCGCGCCGGGTCCGAATGCGGGGAGGTCGTCCTCGGTCAGCGGCAGCTCGGCGGCGGCCGCGGCGAGGTGGGGGCCGAGCACGTAGGGGTTGGTGGGGTCGCACACCGTGGCCTCGACGCCGGCGCCGAACACCGACTCCGGGTGGTGCACCAGGTAGGTGTCGAGCGGGTCGTCGCGGGCGACGAGCACGGCGAGGGCGTCCCCGCCGGCGCGGCCGGCGCGTCCGGCCTGCTGCCAGAGCGAGGCACGGGTGCCCGGCCAGCCGCAGAGCAGCACGGCGTCGAGGCCCGTGACGTCGACGCCGAGCTCGAGCGCCGTGGTGGCCGCCACGGCGAGCAGGTCGCCGTCGCGCAGCGCCGCCTCGAGGGCGCGGCGCTCCTCGGGCAGGTAGCCCGCGCGGTAGGCCGCCACCCGGCCGGACAGCGCCGAGTCGATCTCCGCGAGGGTGTCGCGCGTCGTCATCGCGACCGCCTCGGCCCCGCGCCGCGACCGCACGAAGGCCAGCGTGCGCACGTCGGCCAGCACGAGGTCGGTGAGCAGCGACGCGGTCTCGGCCGTGGCGGTGCGCCGCGTGGGCGCGTCGTTCTCGCCGCCGTGCTCGGACAGCGGCGGCTCCCACAGCCCGAAGCACACGGCGCCGCGGGGCGAGGCGTCCTCGCTCACCGCCTCGACCGGCAGCCCGAGCAGCCGCCCGGCCGAGCCGGCCGGGTCGCCGGCGGTCGCCGACGCGAGCACGAACGTCGGCGAGGAGCCGTAGCGCGCGGCCACCCGGCGCAGCCGGCGCAGCACGTTGCCCACGTGCGAGCCGAACATCCCGCGGTACACGTGGCACTCGTCGACGACCACGTAGCGCAGCGCCCGCAGGAACGACGCCCACCGCTCGTGACCCGGCAGCAGCGAGCGGTGCAGCAGGTCCGGGTTGGTGAGCACGTACGCCGCGTGCGCCCGGATCCAGGCGCGCTCCTCGTCCGGGGTGTCCCCGTCGTACGCCGACACCCGCAGCCCGGGCAGGCCGAGCTCCTCGATCGCCCGCCACTGGTCGTGGGCGAGCGCCTTGGTGGGCGCGAGGTAGAGCGCCGTGGCACCGCGGCCGTTGGGGGCCCGCGTCCCGGCGAGCACGTCGGTGAGCGCCGGCATCAGGTAGGCCAGCGACTTGCCCGACGCCGTGCCGGTGGAGACCACGACGTGCTGGCCCCGGTGGGCGAGGTCGGCGGCCTCGGCCTGGTGGGCCCAGGGCAGCGCGATGCCGCGGCGGGTCCAGGTGTCGCGCAGGTCCGGGTCGACCCAGTCCGGCCAGCCCACCGCGGTGCCGCCGCGCGCCGGGAGGTGCTCGACGTGCAGCAGCCGGTCCGCCCGCCCGGCGGCGAGCAGCCCGAGGAGCTGGGAGGGGTCACGGCCCACGGCCCCGATCCTGCCTTCTGCCCCCGTCGGTGCGGCCCGTCGCCTCCCGGCGTCCCGCGTGCCGGCGTCCCGCGTGCCGGCGTCCCGCGTGCCGGCGTCCCGAGTGCCGGCGTCCCGGCGTCCCGGCGTGATGACCCCGGCACGGCGTCGTCCGGTGCCCCGCGACGGACGCTCGCGACCGGTGTCCGCGGCACGGGCGACGCGGGGCGGCCGCGTGTGCCAGAGTTCCGACGTGGACCTGGATGTCACGACCCGCGACGAGGGCGACCGCGTCGTCGTCTCCGCCATCGGCGAGGTGGACGTGTTCACCGCCCCCACCCTCGACGCCGAGCTCGGCCGCCTCGTGGTGGAGGGCCGCAACCACCTCGTGGTGGACCTCTCCCGCGTGGACTTCCTCGACTCGACCGGGCTCTCGGTGCTCGTGAAGGCGCTGGCCCGGGTGCGCGAGGCCGAGGGCTCCATCGCGGTCGTGGTCACCGCCGACCGCGTCGCCAAGGTCTTCCGCATCACCGGGCTCGACGCGCTCATCCCGCTGCACCCGTCGGTGGCCGAGGCGCTGGCCAGCGGCGCCTGACGTGCCCGCCGCCACCCTGGCGATCCCGCCGGACACCGAGCACGTGCGTACCGCACGGCTGGTGTCCGTGGCGGCCGCGCGGCGGGCGGGCCTGGCCGAGGACGCGATCGACGACGTCCGTCTCGCCGTCGGCGAGCTGGTGGCCGGCCTCGTGCGCCGCCGCGCCGCCGAGGGCAGCCGCGACGACGTCGAGCTGGTGCTGCGCGACGACGGCCGCACGTTCAGCGTCGAGGTGGGCGACGACGTCCTGGGTGCGGCGGAGGCCGGCGAGGGCGACGACGACGACGTCGCGCTCGCGCTCGTGCGCGCTGTGGTGCCGGAGGTGGACCGCGGCGACGGCGGCACCGCCCTGCGCTGGCCCGTCCCCGACCCCGCCTGACCCGACCGACCCCGTCGTTACTGCCGCAATGCGCGGAAACCGGCGCCGGCTCCGGTCATCCGGGCAGTAACGACGACGGGGTCGGGCGCAGGGTTCGGATGACAGCGGTTGCACGGGCTCGCGGGCCGGCGGGTGTGACCGATCCCGCACCGGTCGCCGGGGGTGCGGCGGTGGTCCAGGTCACATCCCTGCGTAGACTCCGGCGCACTCGAGGGTCCGGATCCGTGTGTCGTCGCGGCGGACCCCCTTCCGTACGCAAGGAGCATGGATGTCCCGGTCGTTGAGCGCCGCCCTGGGCGAGGTCACCCTTGCGGGCGGCAACTACACCCTGGTCGCCATCGTGGGTGTGGTCGCCGTCGCCGCCCTCGCCGTCGCATGGGCACTCGCCCGCGAGGTCCTCGCGGCCAGCGAGGGCACCGACAACATGAGGTCGATCGCCGCCGCCGTGCAGGAGGGTGCGGCTGCCTATCTCTCGCGCCAGTTCCGCACCCTGGCCATCTTCGCCGCCGTCGTCTTCTTCCTGCTGTTCGCGCTGCCCGCGGACACCACGTCGGAGAAGATCGGCCGCTCGATCTTCTTCCTCGTCGGCGCCGTGTTCTCCGGCATCACCGGCTACATGGGCATGTGGCTCGCCGTGCGCGGCAACGTGCGCGTGGCCGCGGCCGCCAACGAGGACGGCGGCGAGCAGTCGGCGATGCGGATCGCGTTCCGCACCGGCGGCGTCGCGGGCATGTTCACCGTCGGCCTCGGCCTGCTCGGTGCCGTGCTCGTGGTGCTCATCTACAAGGCGGACGCGCCCACGGTGCTCGAGGGCTTCGGCTTCGGTGCCGCGCTGCTCGCGATGTTCATGCGTGTCGGCGGCGGCATCTTCACCAAGGCGGCCGACGTCGGCGCCGACCTCGTCGGCAAGGTCGAGCAGGGCATCCCCGAGGACGACCCGCGCAACGCCGCCACCATCGCCGACAACGTGGGCGACAACGTCGGCGACTGCGCCGGCATGGCGGCCGACCTGTTCGAGTCCTACGCCGTCACGCTCGTCGCGGCGCTCATCCTCGGCAAGGCCAGCTTCGGCAACCTCGGCCTCGTCTACCCGCTGCTCGTGCCGGCCATCGGCGTCATCACCGCGGTGATCGGCATCTTCGCGGTCTCGCCGCGCAGCGGCGACCGCTCGGGCATGTCGGCGATCAACCGCGGCTTCTTCATCTCCGCCGTCGTCTCGGCCGTGCTCGTCGCGGTGATGACCTTCCTGCTCCTGCCCGACCGCGTCGTCAAGCTCGACGGCGTCGTGGGCGACTCGCTCGGCCTGGTGCACATCGACACCTTCAACCCGCGGATCCTCGCCATCGGCTCGGTGCTCATCGGCATCGTGCTCGCGGCCGCGATCCAGCAGCTCACCGGCTACTTCACCGAGACCAACCGCAAGCCGGTCGACGACGTCGCCAAGAGCTCGCTCACCGGCCCGGCCACGGTGATCCTGTCCGGCATCTCGGTGGGTCTCGAGTCGGCGGTGTACTCCGCGCTGCTCATCGGCGCCGCGGTGTTCGCCGCCTCGCTGCTCGGCGGCGGCTCGGTGGTGATGGCGCTGTTCGCGATCGCGCTGGCCGGCACCGGCCTGCTCACCACGGTGGGCGTCATCGTCTCGATGGACACCTTCGGCCCGGTCTCGGACAACGCGCAGGGCATCGCGGAGATGTCCGGCGACATCAGCCCCGAGGGCGCGCGGGTGCTCACCAACCTCGACGCCGTCGGCAACACCACCAAGGCGATCACCAAGGGCATCGCGATCGCGACGGCGGTGCTCGCCGCCACCGCGCTGTTCGGCGCCTTCCGCGACACCGTGGTGTCGGCGACGAAGGCGGCCCTGCTCAACCCGGGCAGCGTCGTGGTGCCCGACCCGGTCGACCAGGCGCAGTACAGCGCCGTCCTCGACGTCGCGAACCCGCGCAACCTCGTCGGGCTCATGCTCGGCGCGGCCGTGGTGTTCATGTTCTCGGGCCTGGCCATCAACGCGGTCTCCCGCGCGGCGGGTGCGGTCATCTTCGAGGTGCGTCGCCAGTTCCGCGAGCACCCCGGGATCATGGACTTCACCGAGAAGCCCGAGTACGGCAAGGTCGTCGACATCGTCACCCGCGACTCGCTGCGCGAGCTCATCACGCCGGGTCTGCTGGCCGTGCTGATGCCCATCGCGGTCGGGTTCGGCCTCGGCGTCGGCGCCCTCGGCGCCTACCTCGCGGGCACCATCGCCACCGGTGTGCTCATGGCGGTCTACCTGGCCAACTCCGGCGGCGCCTGGGACAACGCGAAGAAGTTCGTCGAGGACGGGCACTTCGGCGGCAAGGGCTCCGAGGCGCACGCGGCCACGGTCATCGGCGACACCGTCGGCGACCCGTTCAAGGACACCGCAGGCCCGGCGATCAACCCGCTGCTCAAGGTGATGAACCTCGTCGCGCTGCTCATCGCCCCCGCGGTCGTGAGCATCTACCTCGCGGGCAACCAGTGGGTCGCGGTGCTCATCGCGCTCGCCGCGTTCCTCGTGGTCGCGGCGTCGGTCGTCATCGCCAAGGCCCGGCCGATCGCCGTCGGCGAGGACACCGCCGCGGAGATGGCGCTCGAGGAGGCCGAGGCGGAGGCCGGTGTCGCCCACCACGTGCCGGCCGACCCGGCGCCGGGCGAGCACGACGAGGCCTAGGCGCCACCGCGGGGACTCCCCGCACCAGCACGACACCCGATGCGGGCCCGGAGCACTCTCCGGGCCCGCATCGGCGTCCGGGCTCGGCGATGATCGGGTGACGGCCCGGATGGGGAGGCAGGCATGAGCGGGGACGGCGTCGACCGCGGCGCGGCCGCACGGGTGCGCGAGGTGCTCCTCGACGCCGGGTTCACCGCGGACGGCGTGCTGTCCGCGCTGGGCGCCTCGGCGTACGCCGCGCTGGGCCGGGGCGAGCCCGTGCCGGCCCGCCGGGCGCTGGCCGACCGGCACGACGCCACGGCCGCGCTGGTGCGGCTGTTCGTGCTCGGCGAGCTGCTGCCGCGCGACGAGGCCGTGCGCCGGCTGCCCGTGGACGACCTCGTCGCGCTCGGCCTCGTCGGCGGCGCCGGCGAGGTGCGCGCGCTGGTGGACGTGCGGCCCTACGGGGAGCCCGACACCGACTGGTACGTCGTGAGCGACCACGGCCCGGACTCCGCCGGCCGCGGAGAGAACGAGGTCGCGGCCGACCACGTGCTCGGCGTCGGCGGCGCGTCGCTGACCCTCGCGCGCATCACGCCCCGCGGGTCGGTGGGCCGTGCGCTCGACCTCGGCACCGGCTGCGGCGTGCAGGCGCTGCACCTCGGCCGGCACGCCGGCGAGGTGGTGGCCACCGACCGCAACCGCCGCGCCCTGCGGCTGGCCGCCGTGACCGCGGCGCTGTCGGGCCAGGAGTGGGACCTGCGCGAGGGCTCGCTGTTCGAGCCGGTCGGGTCCGAGACCTTCGACCTCGTGGTGAGCAACCCGCCCTTCGTCATCTCCCCGGGGCTGCGCTACACCTACCGCGACGGCGGGATGCACGCCGACGACCTCGGCCGCCTGCTGGTGCAGCAGGCGCCGGCGCGCCTGGCCGAGGGCGGCACCGCGGTGGTGCTGGCGAACTGGCTGCACGTGCGCGGCGAGGACTGGCGCGAGCGCGTGGCCGGGTGGGTGGCCGGCACCGGCTGCGACGCCTGGGTGGCCCAGCGCGAGGTGCAGGACCCGGCCGAGTACGTCGGCCTGTGGCTGCGCGACGCCGGCGGCGCCGCGGACGCCGAGCACGACCGCCGCTACGGCGAGTGGCTCGACGCGTTCCGCGACATGGACGCCGAGGGCGTGGGGTTCGGGTGGGTGGTGCTGCACCGCGGCGGCACCCACGGCGTCACCGGCCCGCGGGTGGAGGACGTGTCGTCGGCGCCGCGGCTGCCGCGGGGCGACGAGGTCGCCGCCCTCGTGGCCGCCCGGGCGGGCTGGTCGTCCTACGACGCCTTCGCCCTGCTGGACGCCTGCCCGCGCCGGGCCCCCGGGCTCGTGCTGCGCGAGGAGGACCGGGCCGACGCCGACGGCCGCCTGGTGCCGATGCCCACGGTGCTCGGCCGCGCCGACGGCTGGCGCCCCGACGCCCTGGCCGACCAGGTCACCGGCCACCTCGTGCGCTCCTTCGACGGGCGCACCCCGCTCACCGAGGCGGTCGACCTGGCCGCGGCGGCGCACGGCCTCGACCCCGACGACGTGCTGCCCGGGGCGCTCGCGACCGTCCGCGCCCTGGTCGAGGAGGGCCTGCTGCTGCTCGGGTGAGCGTCCGCAGCCCGGAGCCGGGCCCGGGCCGCCGGAGCCGGCGTCCTGACCTGCGGGGACACCGGTGACCGGACGCCGCGCGACACGCCGTACCGTGGGCCCGGGTTTGACAGGAGCCGGGGTGCGGTGGTGACACTCCGCCCGTCCGGCACCGTCCTCGCGGTGTCCCGGACGGCCGGGCGCCGCCCGGGCCGGCCGGACCGGACCGCCACGACGTACGACGACAGGAGAAGCGTGCCCGCGAAGGCCAAGGCCACCGCCGCCGACGGCGAGGGCGGCGCTGCCACGAACGGCAGCGCCGCGGGCGGTCGCACGCTCGTGATCGTCGAGTCGCCCGCGAAGGCGAAGACCATCCAGGGCTACCTCGGCCCCGGCTACGAGGTCGAGGCGTCGGTGGGCCACATCCGCGACCTGCCCAAGCGCGCGGCCGACATCCCGCCCAAGTACAAGGGCGCGTCCTGGTCGCGGCTCGGCGTCGACGTCGACAACGGCTACTCGGCGCTCTACGTCGTCGACGCCGACAAGAAGACCAAGGTCGCCGAGCTGAAGAAGAAGCTCGCGGAGTCCGACACCCTGCTGCTCGCCACGGACGAGGACCGCGAGGGCGAGGCCATCGCGTGGCACCTGCTCGAGGTGCTCTCGCCCAAGGTGCCCGTGCGGCGCATGGTGTTCCACGAGATCACCAAGGACGCGATCCAGCGCGCGGTCAACGAGACCCGCGACCTCGACCAGGACCTCGTCGACGCGCAGGAGACCCGGCGCATCCTCGACCGGCTCTACGGCTACGAGGTCTCGCCGGTGCTGTGGAAGAAGGTCATGACCGGCCTGTCCGCGGGCCGGGTGCAGTCGGTGGCCACGCGTCTGGTCGTCGACCGGGAGCGCGAGCGCATCGCGTTCCGCAGCGCGTCCTATTGGGACATCGAGGGCCTGTTCGACCCGGGTGCGTTCAACGCGCGGCTCGTCGCCGTCGACGGACGCCGCGTCGCCACCGGCAAGGACTTCGACGACCGCGGCACCCTCCAGAGGGCCGACGCCGCGCACCTCACGGAGGAGTCGGCCACCTCGCTCGCCGCGTCGCTGGCCGACATCCCGTTCACGGTCCGCTCGGTCGAGGACAAGCCCTACCGCCGCTCGCCGGCGGCGCCGTTCATGACCTCCACGCTCCAGCAGGAGGCCAGCCGCAAGCTGCGCTGGGGCGCGCAGCGCACGATGCGCGTGGCGCAGGGCCTCTACGAGCGCGGCTTCATCACCTACATGCGCACCGACTCCACCACGCTGTCGGAGTCGGCCGTCTCCGCCGCCCGGGCGCAGGCCGCGCAGCTCTACGGCAGCGACCACGTCGCCGAGGTGCCGCGCCGCTACGACCGCAAGGTGAAGAACGCGCAGGAGGCGCACGAGGCCGTGCGCCCCGCGGGCGATCGCTTCCGCACGCCGGCCGAGGTCGCCGGCGAGCTGCGCGGCGACGACTTCGCCCTCTACGACCTCATCTGGAAGCGCACGGTCGCCTCGCAGATGGCCGACGCCCGCGGCATGACGGCCACCATCCGGCTCGGTGCCGTGGCCCGCGACGGCCGCGACGCCGAGTTCTCCGTCAGCGGCACGGTCATCACCTTCCGCGGGTTCCTCGCGGCCTACGAGGAGTCCGTCGACGACGACGCCGACCGCGGCGACGACGCCGAGCGCCGGCTGCCGCCGCTCGCGGTGGGCGACACCGTCACCGCCGTGCGCCTCGACCCGGAGGGCCACGCCACCAACCCGCCGGCCCGCTACACCGAGGCCTCGCTGGTGAAGGCGCTGGAGGAGCGCGGCATCGGCCGGCCCTCCACCTACGCCTCGATCATGGGCACGATCGTCGACCGCGGCTACGTCGTGAAGCGCGGCAGCGCCCTGGTGCCCTCGTTCCTGGCGTTCGCGGTGGTGCGCCTCATGGAGGAGCACTTCAGCACGCTGGTCGACTACGACTTCACCGCGCGGCTCGAGGAGGTGCTCGACACCGTCGCGTCGGGGCAGCTCGACCGTGTCGGCGTGCTCGACCGCTTCTACCGCGGCGACCCCGAGCGCGACTTCGCCGGGCTGCACCCGCTGGTCAACGACCTCGGCGAGATCGACGCCCGGCAGATCTCCTCGTTCCCCATCGAGGGGTCGGACGCCGTGCTGCGCGTGGGCCGCTACGGCGCCTACGTCGAGCGCGGCGACCACCGCGCCAACGTGCCCGCCGACCTCGCGCCCGACGAGCTCACCGCCGAGAAGGCCGACGAGCTGCTCTCCGCGCCGTCGGGCGACCACCCGCTCGGCGTCGACCCGGACACCGGCCTCGAGGTGGTGGCGAAGACCGGCCGCTACGGCCCCTACGTCACCGAGGTGCTGCCCGAGGGTGCGCCGAAGTCGGCGAAGCCGCGCACCGCGTCGCTGTTCTCGGACATGGCGATCGACACCATCGACCTCGCCACGGCGCTGCGGCTGCTGTCGCTGCCGCGCGAGGTCGGCGTCGACCCGGCCGACGGCGTGGTGATCACGGCGCAGAACGGCCGCTACGGCCCGTACCTGACCAAGGACAAGGACTCCCGCTCGCTGCCGAGCGAGGACGCGATCTTCACCGTGACGCTCGACGAGGCGCTGGCCCTGTTCGCCCAGCCCAAGCAGCGCCGCGGGCAGGCCGCGCCCAAGCCCGGCGTGGTGGTCGGCGTCGACCCGTCCACCGGCCGTGAGGTGCAGCTCAAGGAGGGCCGGTTCGGGCCTTACGTGACCGACGGCGAGACCAACGCCTCGCTGCGCCGGGCCGACGACCCCGAGACCATCTCCATCGAGCGGGCGTCGGACCTGCTGGCCGAGCGCCGGGCCAAGGAGCCGGCGCCGAAGAAGCGCGCGGCGGGCAAGACCGCCGCGAAGCGGACCACGAAGAAGGCCCCCGCGAAGAAGGCCGCGAAGAAGGCGCCGGCGAAGAAGGCGGCGAGCAAGCCCACGGGCGCCGCCACCATGACCGCCGAGTCCGGCGACCCGTCCTCGTCCGGGTCCTAGCGGCCGCGGCACACGGGGGAGCGAGATGGCGATGCCACGGACGACCGGAGCCGTGCTGTCGGCTGCCCTCCTGCTGACGCTGCTCACCGGCTGCGCCTCGTCGTCGCCGGCACCGGTCGTCGCCACCGGGAGCGGGCAGCCGGCCGCGGCCAGCTCGTCCGCCGCCGCCTCGACGTCCTCCGCGTCGCCGGTCTCTTCCGCCCCGGCGTCGCCGGCCTCCGCCTCGGCCCCGACCTTCCCGCCGCCGGTGGTCCTGCCGCAGTCCGTCCTCGCGCGGATCCCCGGCGTGGTCTACCGCCGCGAGGGCGGCTCGGACGCCGAGACGCTGGCGAAGTTCCTCGCGGCAGCCGGTCCCGGCAGCGAGCCGGACAAGTACCTCGAGGGGCTGATCCTGCGGTCGGTCGAGTACCAGGGCCGGGTGGTCGGCGGCGTCGAGTTCATCCGGTTCCGCCAGGTGCCGGACCGGACCGGGTCCGACGCCGTGGTGCACCAGGTGATGGCGGACTTCGCGCAGGCGGAGCCCACCGCCGCCACCGTCGGCTCGCAGCACGTGTGGCAGGTCGACCGGGCCCGGGGCAGCTCTGTGGGCGCCGTGGCGTGGATGCGCGGCACCGATCTCGTGCTGGTGTTCGCGGGCAGCCTCAGCGACGCCCGCTGGCTCGCCGCCGCCTACCTCAAGGCCGCGTGACCCGGGTCGGCGGGCGGGTCGCGTCCGTCCCGCGCGCGACGACGCCGCCCCCGTGGGCGCGGCGTCGTAGGGTCGTCGCGTGAACGCCCACCCCGGAGTCCTCGTCGCGTTCGAGGGCGGCGACGGCGCGGGCAAGTCCACCCAGGCACGGCTGCTCGCCGACGCCCTCAGGGCCGCCGGCCACGAGGTGGTGCTCACCCGTGAGCCGGGCGGGACCCCGGCCGCCGAGGCGATGCGCCACGTCGTCCTCACGCCCGAGCACGAGGGCCTCGATTCGCGCGCGGAGGCGCTGCTCTACGCCGCGTCGCGGGCCGAGCACGTCGCTCGGCTCGTGCGGCCGGCGCTCGAGCGCGGCGCCGTCGTGGTGACCGACCGCTACCTCGACTCCTCCGTCGCCTACCAGGGGGTGGCCCGGGGCCTCGGGCGCGACGTCGTGGCCGAGCTCAACCTCTGGGCCACCGGCGGACTGCTGCCGGACCTCACCGTCGTCCTCGACGTCGAGGCCGGCGCCGGGCTCGCCCGCGTGGCCGACCCCAACCGCCTCGAGGGCGAGCCGGAGTCGTTCCACGCCGTCGCGGTCCAGGCCTTCCGCGACCTCGCGGCCGCCGACCCGGGTCGCTACCTCGTCGTGCCGGCCTCGGGCGGGCGCGAGGAGATCGCCGCCGCAGTGCTCGCGCGCGTCGAGAAGCTGCTCGCCGACCGCGGGACGGCGCCGTGAGCGACGACGTCTTCGCCGACCTCGTCGGCCAGGAGCACGCGGTCGCGCAGCTGCGTGCCGCCGCGGCCGAGGCTCCGCAGGCGCGTGCGGGGCTCCAGTCGAGCGCGATGACCCACGCCTGGTTGATCACCGGGCCGCCCGGCAGCGGCCGCAGCACGGCGGCGCTGGCCTTCGCGGCGGCGCTGGTGTGCCCCGAGGGCGGCTGCGGGCACTGCGACGAGTGCAGCGCCGTCCGCCACTCCGCGCATGCCGACGTCGAGCACGTCGTCCCCGAGTCGGTCACCTACACGGTGCAGGAGACCCGCGAGCTGGTGCGCCGCTCGGCGCTCTCGCCCACGCGCGCCCCCTGGCACGTGTTCGTGCTCGAGGACGCCGACCGGCTCAACGCCGAGAGCGCCAACGCCCTGCTCAAGAGCATCGAGGAGCCCACGCCGGGCACGGTGTGGATCCTCTGCGCGCCGAGCACCGAGGACGTGCTGCCCACGATCCGCTCGCGCTGCCGCCACCTGGTGCTCGCGACCCCCACCACGGCGGAGGTCGCGCAGGTGCTCGTGCGCGCGCTCGGCGTCGAGCCGGCGATGGCCTCGTTCGCGGCCCGGGCGGCGCAGGGCCACATCGGGCGCGCGCGGGCGCTGGCCACCGACGAGGCCTCGCGCCTGCGGCGCCAGGACGTGCTGCGCATCCCCTCGCTCGTGCAGGACCTCGGGTCGTGCCTGGCGCTGGCAGCCGACCTGGTCGGCACCGTGAACGACGACGTCGCCGCATTGTGCGACCCGCTCGACGCGCGCGAGATGGCGGCGCTGCGGGCGGCGTACGGCGAAGGCGCCGAGGGGCGCGGCATCGGCACGGTGGAGCGGCGGGCCAAGGGGGCGGTGAAGGAGCTCGAGGACCGGCAGAAGCGGCGCCGGCGGCGGGTCACGCGCGACCAGCTCGACCGCGCCCTGGTCGACCTCCAGGCGTTCTACCGCGACGTGCTCGTGCTCCAGCTGGGCGCGGCGTCGGACCTCGTCAACGACGAGATGCGCCCGCAGCTGCAGCGCCTGGCCGCCGAGGGCTCCGCCGAGGACACGCTGCGCCGCGTCGACGCCCTCGAGCGCACCCGCCACCTGCTCGAGGCCAACGTCGCGCCGCTGCTGGCGTTCGAGGCGCTCACCGTGAGCCTCAAGGACCCGACCCTCGCATGAGCGCCGCGGGCACCACGCTCTACCTCGGCGGTGGCGGCAGCGCCGACGACGAGCGCGCGCTGTGGTCGGAGTTCGTCGAGCCCGGCGCCCGCATCGTCCTGTGGCCCTTCGCCGTGCCGAGGTCCGGCCACGACCGCGTGCGGCTCTGGCTCGCCCAGAGCCTCGAGCCCTGGGACGGCGTGCGCCTGTCGACCTGGACCGACCTCGCCGAGCGCCGTCCCGCCGAGCTGGCCGACGTCGACGTGCTCTTCGTCGCCGGCGGCAACACCTTCGACCTGCTCGACCACGTCCAGCGCACCGGCTGGCTGGCGCCGACCCGCGAGCACGTCCTCGCGGGCGGCGCGTACTACGGCGGCAGCGCCGGCGCCGTGCTGGCCGGCGCCGACATCGACGTCGCGTCCTTCGCCGACCCCAACGACGCCGGTGTCACCGACACCCGCGGGCTCGACCTGCTCGGCGGCGCGATCGTCCGGCCGCACGCCACCCCGCACGACATCGACGAGTGCGCCTCGTGGTCCGCGCGAACGGGACGCCCGGTGCTGGCGCTGCCCGAGCGCGGCGGCCTCGTCGTGCGCGACGGCGTCGGCCGCAGCGTCGGACCCGACGACGCCTACGCCGTCACCGGCGACGGCCTGCTCATGCTTCCGCCCGACGCCACCGTCGACCTCCGCTGATCGGCGCTCGGGGCAGCGCAGCGAAGCATGCGCGGTGGTCGCAGGCAGGTCAGCAGGTGAACGGGTGCCCCGCCGCCCCGGCAGGCGAGGTCCCCGTGACTAGCTGCCCTGCTCGACGTGGAGCTGGATCAGCCAGACGATCGTGACCAGCCAGGGGATCGACGCGAAGCCGAGCATCGCCCAGGCGAACCGACGCGGCCAGCGACCGGGCGTGGTCCGGGTCACCACGAGCACCGCGAGCACGCTCGACACGATCGCCGGCGGGATACCGACGGGCGTCAGGAGCCCCGACGACATCAGCATCCCGAACGGAGTGAGAAGCATGCAGAGGACCGCGAGCACGACGGTGATCCAGCCGCGTCGACGCACCGCGTCCGGGGTCCGGTCGACGACGGCCTGAGGCACGGCGACATGCTGCCGGGGACGCGGCCCGCCCGGCAATGCCTGAGGACGGTGTCAGACCGTACGGCGGAACTGGCCGCCGACGTCGAACAGGGCCTGGGTGATCTGGCCGAGCGAGCAGACGCGCACGGCCTCCAGCAGCGCGCCGAAGAGGTTCCCGCCGGAGACGGCCGCCTCCTGGAGCGCCGCGAGGGCGGCCGGGGCCTCGCCGCGGTGGCGCTCGTGGAAGGCGTGCAGCCGGTCGAGCTGCGACTGCTTCTCGTGCTCCGTCGCGCGGGCCAGCTCGAGCGGTCGCCCACCGCTGTCGTCGCGCTGGGGGGCGAGGAACGTGTTGACGCCGACGATCGGCAGCGAGCCGTCGTGCTTGCGGTGCTCGTAGAGCATCGACTCGTCCTGGATCTTGCCGCGCTGGTAGCCGGTCTCCATGGCCCCGAGCACCCCGCCTCGGTCGGCGATGCGGTCGAACTCGGCGAGCACGGCCTCCTCGACGAGGTCGGTCAGCTGGTCGACGATGTAGGACCCCTGGAGCGGGTTCTCGTTCTGCGAGAGCCCCCACTCCTTGTCGATGATCATCTGGATCGCGAGTGCTCGGCGGACCGACGCCGCCGACGGCGTCGTCACCGCCTCGTCGTAGGCGTTGGTGTGCAGGGAGTTCGCGTTGTCGTAGAGCGCGCACAGCGCCTGGAGCGTCGTGCGGATGTCGTTGAAGTCCATCTCCTGGGCGTGCAGCGACCGGCCCGAGGTCTGCACGTGGTACTTGAGCTTCTGCGCGCGCTCCGAGGCGCCGTACCGCTCGCGCATGGCGACGGCCCAGATCCTGCGGGCCACGCGACCCAGCACCGTGTACTCGGCGTCCATCCCGTTGGAGAAGAAGAACGACAGGTTCGGGGCGAAGTCGTCCACGTCCATGCCGCGGGCGAGGTAGGACTCGACGTAGGTGAAGCCGTTGGCCAGCGTGAACGCGAGCTGGCTGATGGGGTTCGCCCCGGCCTCGGCGATGTGGTAGCCGGAGATGCTCACCGAGTAGAAGTTGCGGACGTCGTGGTCGATGAACCACTGCTGGATGTCGGCCATCGCGCGCAGCGAGAACTCGGTGGAGAAGATGCAGGTGTTCTGGCCCTGGTCCTCCTTGAGGATGTCGGCCTGCACCGTGCCGCGCACGGTCGACACCGTGCGCGCCGCGATCGCCTCGCGCTCCGCGTCGTCGGGCTCGCGGCCCTCCTCCTCGCGGAGCCGGTCCAGCTGCTGGTCGATCGCGGCGTTGAAGAACATCGCGAGGATCGTGGGCGCAGGGCCGTTGATCGTCATCGACACCGAGGTGGTGGGGGCGCACAGGTCGAAGCCGGCGTAGAGGTCGCGCATGTCGTCGAGCGTCGCGACCGACACACCGGAGGTGCCGACCTTGCCGTAGACGTCGGGCTGCGGCGAGGGGTCGCGGCCGTAGAGGGTCACCGAGTCGAACGCCGTCGAGAGCCGCGTGGCCGGCTGGCCCTCGGCCAGCAGGTGGAAGCGCCGGTTGGTGCGCGCCGGGTCCCCCTCGCCGGCGAACATGCGCGCCGGCGCCTCGCCCTCGCGCTTGAACGGGAACACGCCCGCGGTGAACGGGAAGTAGCCGGGCAGGTTCTCCGAGCGCAGGAAGCGCAGCAGCGTCGCGTCGTCGTCGTCCGGGGGCAGCGCCACGCGCGGCACGTGGGTGCCGGACAGGGTCACGCGGGTGAGCGGCGTGGTGATCTCCCGGCCGCGCACGACGTACACCTGGTGGTCGCCGGTGTACGACGCCTTCACCGAGGGCCAGGACGCGAGGGCGTCGCGCGACTCCCGCGGCAGGTCCTGCTGCGCCTGGTCGAGCAGCCGCTCGACGGCCGCGGCCGCCGCCGGCTCGCCCTCGTCGGCGAGCAGCCCGCGCGTGGCCGAGAGCTGCTGCACCTTGCGGGCCGACGACGCGAGACGAGCCGTGTCGGCGTGGTAGTCGCGCACGGTGCGGGCGATCTCGGCGAGGTACTGCTCTCGGCCGCGCGGCAGGATGCGCGCCAGGTTGGTCGACACGCGGGTCGCGACCGGTGCCAGCGTGCCGTCGAAGGGCCGCAGGCCGCGGTCGGTGAGCAGCGACCTGAGGTGCTGGTAGAGCGCCGTCACGCCGTCGTCGTCGAACCGGGCCGCGGACGTGCCGAACACCGGCATGTCCTCCCACGCGATGCCGAACGCCTCGCGGTTGCGCACCATCTGGCGGGCGACGTCGCGGCGCGCGTCCTCGGCCCCGCGGCGCTCGAACTTGTTCACCGCGACGACGTCCGCGTAGTCGAGCATGTCGATCTTCTCGAGCTGCGACGCGGCGCCGTACTCGGGCGTCATCACGTAGAGGCTGACGTCGGCGTGGGCGGTGATCGCGGCGTCGCCCTGGCCGATGCCCGGCGTCTCGATGATCACCAGGTCGTAGCCGGCGGCCCGGCAGGCGGCCACGCAGTCGTCGAGCGAGGGCGGCACGACGGTGGTGGCGTCGCGCGTCGCGAACGAGCGGAAGAACACGACGTCCGGGTCGATGCTGTTCATGCGGATGCGGTCGCCGAGCAGCGCCCCGCCGCCGCGACGGCGCGTGGGGTCCACCGCCAGCACGGCCACCCGCACCTTGTCCTGGCTGTCGCGACGCAGCCGGCGCACCAGCTCGTCGGTGAGCGACGACTTGCCGGAGCCGCCCGTGCCGGTGATGCCGAGGACCGGCGCGGGGTGCGGCTCTGCTGCGCTGCGCAGCTGCGCGGCCAGCTCCGGGTCGCGGCCGGACTCGAGCACGGTCAGCGCGCGGGCCAGGGCCGTGGTGGACCCTGCGCGCAGCGCGGTGACGTCGACCTCGCCGGCGGCCAGGTCGACGTCGCACTCGCGGATCAGCTCGTTGACCATGCCCGGCAGCCCCAGCCGCTGCCCGTCGCCGGGGGAGAAGATGCGCACGCCCACCTCGGCGAGCGCGGCGATCTCCTCAGGGACGATCACGCCGCCCCCGCCCCCGAACACCCGGATGTGCGGCGCACCCCGCTGGCGCAGCCGCTCGACGAGGTAGGTGAAGTACTCGACGTGACCGCCCTGGTAGGACGAGACGGCGACACCCTGCACGTCCTCCTGGAGAGCGGCGGTGACGACGTCCTCGACGCTGCGGTCGTGGCCGAGGTGCACGACCTCCGCGCCCTGGGCCTGGAGCAGCCTCCGCATGATGTTGATCGCGGCGTCGTGGCCGTCGAAGAGGCTCGCGGCGGTGACCAGGCGGACCGGGTTCGTGGGGACGTGCAGGGGGGTGTCGCTCACCGGGTCCTCCTCGGGGTGCTCCGACCCCGAAATAGTAGGACATCCAACTATCGGAGGACAGAGCGCTGTCCGGAGAGCGCCACTCGGCGTGGCCCTCGCGGAGGTCAGGAGGAGGCGGCGCGCAGGCCGGCGGCGTAGGCAGTGAGGGCGTCGGCCGCAGGCCCGAGCACCTCGAGGCTGGGGCGGGCGAGGTCCGGGGAGGCGAGCATGGTGGAGGCCGCCGCGAGCAGCCGGTCGTAGACGGCGACCCCCTCGGCCAGGCGGGCGCGCACGGTCTCCGCGGCGTCCGTGGCCGCCCGCGCGGCGGCGGACCCGGGCAGCTCGCGGCGCACCTGGTCGAGCACGGCGAGCCGGGTGACCTGGGCGGCCAGGGCCGGTGCGGCCTCGTCGTCGGCTGCCTTGAGGTCGCGGCCGGCGTCGGGGTGCAGGCCGCTCACGGCCGGGATCATCGCGGTGAGCTGGCGACGGACCGCGGCCAGGCCCTGGGCCTCGGCCCACCCGATGGCGTCGCGGCGCACGTCGGCCGGCGCCACGGACGTGCCCAGCACCGGCGGCTCGGGCGGCACGGCGTGGGTGGCGAGGTAGCGGGCCCGCACCGCGCGCACCGCCGCGAAGGCGGAGCCGACCAGCCACATCCACGCCGGCAGCGGGATGACGGCGTCGGCCGTCGCGATGTCGATCACGCCGAGCACGGCGGTGGCGCCGGACACCGCGGTCATGGTCACGGCGGCCTGCCGCCGGCCGCGGGTGAGCTCCTGGTGGCGGCGCACGGCCTTGGCGTGCTTGTCCATCGCCTTGGCGTACTCGCGGGTCGCCTTCGTGCCCGTCCCCTGGGCGGCGGCGTACGCCTCGGCGACATCGAGGCCCTGCTCGACGAGGGCCGCGACGCGCTCGCCGAGCCGGGCGACGTCGGAGGACTTCGGGCTCACCGGGCCACGGTATGCCGAGAGCACGCCTACGCTCGACCCCATGCCCACCGAGACCGCCCAGCTGCACGTGGACGACCCCGACGCCGGCGACCTGGTGTTCGACGCCGTCGTGGCGGGAGCGGACGACGGCGAGCCGGTGCTGCTGCTCCACGGCTGGCCGCAGACGACGCTGTCGTGGTCCCGCGTGATCCCGGCCCTGGCCTCCAGCGGGCTGCGGGTGGCCGCCGTCGACCAGCGGGGCTACTCCGCGGGCGCGCGCCCCTCCGACATCGGGTCGTACTCCGCCGCCCACCTCGTGGAAGACGTCAGCGGGATCCTCGACGCGCTCGGGTTCGGCACGGCGCACCTCGTCGGGCACGACTGGGGGGCCGCGGTCGCCTGGCACGTCGCGGGCCGGCGTCCCGGCCTGGTGCGCTCGCTCACCGCGCTGTCCGTGCCGCACCCCAGCGCGATGGCGGAGGCGCTGCGCACCGACGCCGAGCAGCGCGAGAAGTCGGCGTACATGCAGCTGTTCCGCGCCGATCCCGCCAAGGCCGCCGCGGTGCTCCTGCGCGACGACGCGAAGGCGCTGCGCGGGGTCTACGCGCCCGGCGTGCACGCCTCGGACATCGACGCCTACGCCGAGTTCTTCGCCGAGGACGACACCCTCGAGGCCGCACTGCGCTGGTACGCCGCGATGGACGCCGACGCCGGCCGCACCCCGGACGTCGACGACGTGCCGGTCACGTTCGTGTGGGGCGACGAGGACATCGCCATCGGGGCGGCCGCCGCGCACGCCTGCGCCGCACGGTGCCACGGCCCGTACGAGTTCCGCCCGCTGCACGGCCGCGGGCACTGGCTGCCCGACGAGGACCCGGACGCCGTGGTCGACGCCATCCTCGCGAGGGTGGGCTGAGCGGTGCCCCGCATGATGGCGGTGACGTTCACCAGGGCGGGGCGGCTCTACTACCTCGACGCCGGCGACCTCGCGCCGCGGGTGGGCGACCTCGTGCTGTTCCCGACGTCGACCTCGCCCGAGGTGTGCCAGGTGGTGTGGGGGCCGGAGCAGGTCGACGACGAGATCGGCGGCCTGCCGGTGTGCGCGGGCCTGGCGACCGACGACGACGTGGCGCGCGACGAGGCGAACAAGCGCCGGCGGGCCGAGATCCAGGTGGCGGCCCAGCGGCTGGTGCGCGAGCACCGGCTGCCCATGAAGGTCAGCGCCGTCGACTGGGCCGACCGCGGGCACGAGTCCGGCCGGCCCACGGCCACCGTGTACTTCCGCGCGCCCACGCGGGTGGACTTCCGGCAGCTCGTGCGCGACCTGTCGCTCACGCTGGACTGCAAGGTGGTGCTCACCCAGCTCTCCGCGCGGGACGACGCCCGGGTGCAGGGCAGCATCGGCTCGTGCGGGCGCGACACGTGCTGCTCGACGTTCCTCGTGGACTTCGACGCGGTGTCCGTGCGGATGGCCCGCGACCAGGACCTGCCGGCGAACCCGATGCGGATCTCCGGGGCGTGCGGGCGCCTCATGTGCTGCCTGAAGTACGAGCACCCGCTCTACCAGGAGGCGATCGACACCTGGCCGCAGGTGGGCGAGCAGGTCGACACGCCGGACGGGCCGGGGAAGGTCACGTCGGTGAGCGTCCCCGGCGAGCGGGTCGTGGTGCGGCTGGCCGCCGACGGGCGCACCACGGTGTGCCCGGTGGCCGACACCTGCGGCTCGCGGAAGGCCTACGACTCCCGCGGGTCCGGGCCGGAGTCCTAGGACGCCGCGACCATGTGCCCGGCCGCCCCGTGACCTCGGTCGCAGCACGTCGTCCTGGGGAACTACCGACCGCCCGAGGGCGTCCCAACCCAGGGACTGGCAGGCTGTGCCTGCGGCCGTCCGCAGGGCGCGGGCGGGGGACCGAGCCTCGGCAGGAGCACCTGTGACCCGCATCCCGTCGTCGCGCCGGCGAGCCGCCATCGCGGCCGCAGCCGTCGTCGCGGGCCTCTCGCTGGTGCTCTCCTCGTGCTCGGGCACGGTCGGATCGGTCACGCAGGAGTCGCCGACCTCCGGCGGCTCGTCCAGCGGCTCACCGGCGTCCCCCTCCGACCCGGCCCTCGCCACCTTCTACTCCCAGCGGCTGGCCTGGACCCCGTGCGGCGGGTCGTTCGTCTGCGCCCGGCTCACCGTGCCGCTGGACTACTCCGCGCCCTCGGGCGGCACGATCACGCTCGCGCTCATCAAGCTGCCCGCGAGCGACCCCGCGCAGCGGATCGGCTCGCTGGTGACCAACCCCGGCGGCCCGGGCGCCTCCGGGGTCGACTTCGTGCGCAGCGCGCGCGCCGTGTTCGACGCCTCCCTGCGAGCGCGCTACGACATCGTCGGCTTCGACCCCCGCGGGGTGGCCGGGTCGGACCCGGTCGAGTGCCTCACCGACAAGCAGACCGACGCGTTCCTCGCCGTCGACGGGACGCCGACGACGCCCGCGCAGGTGACCGCGATCGACACGCTGGCCCGCCAGCTCGCCGTCGGCTGCCGCACGCGGTCGCCGAAGATCTACGCCCACATCGGCACGCTCGACGCCGCGCGGGACGTCGACGTGCTGCGGGCCGCTCTCGGCGACCAGAAGCTCACCTGGTTCGGCTTCTCCTACGGCACCGAGCTGGGCGCGACGTACGCCGACCTGTTCCCCACCCACGTCGGCCGCATGGTGCTCGACGGCGCCATCGACCCGTCGCTCACGAACGTCGAGATGAGCCACGGCCAGGCCAAGGGGTTCGAGGTGGCGCTGCACCACTTCGTGCTGTGGTGCGACCAGCAGGCCGACTGCCCGCTCCCGCAGGGCGAGCAGCAGGGGGTCGACCGCATCGCCGCGTTCTTCGACGGGCTCGACACCACGCCGCTCGCTACGCACGACGCGAAGCGCCCGCTCACCCAGGCCCTCGCGATGAACGCCGTGCTGAGCTACCTCTACTTCCCCGCGTACGGCGACTACGACCAGCTGCTCATCGGGCTCCAGGACGCCTTCGACGGCGACGGCCAGACGCTTCTGTCGATGCTCGACCAGCGCAACGAGCGCAACAGCCGCGGCCACTACGCCGACAACTTCATCTCCGCGCTCTACGCCGTCAACGCGCTCGACCGCCCGGACCGCCCGACGGCCGCGCAGTCCGCCGTCCTGGCCGAGCAGTGGTCGAAGGAGGCGCCGGTCTTCGGCGCCTTCACGGCCTGGGGGATCCTGCCGTTCCAGTACTGGGACGTGCCGGCCACCGACCCGCCGCACGAGATCCACGCGCCGGGCTCGCCGAAGATCCTCGTGGTGGGCACGACGTACGACCCGGCGACGCCGTACCCCTGGGCCCAGGCCCTGGCCAAGCAGCTCTCGCAGGGGGTCCTGCTGACCCGCGTGGGCGACGGCCACACCGGCTACGGCAAGGGCTCCGCCTGCACCGACTCGGCGGTGGACCGCTACCTGCTCAGCGGCGAGACGCCCCCCACCGGGACCGTCTGCCACTGACCCCGCGCCGGTTCGGGACCGCCGATCCGCTGGGGTATCCTCGTGCACCGTGCCGCCGCCCCTGACCGGGTGGGCAGTACGCCGCCTTAGCTCAGTCGGTCAGAGCGACGCACTCGTAATGCGTAGGTCATCGGTTCGATTCCGATAGGCGGCTCCACTCGTCGGCGGCCCGCCTGCCGGGCGCTCGACGGCGATCGGCGTGCGACGAAAGGTGGAGGCCGCCGACGGCAGGACCGTCCCCTGGTCCGATGCCAGACGCTGTCCGCGCTTCGTAGCGTCGCGGCATGGACGACAACCTCCAGGCGACGCTCCGCGACCTGCTGCGCCGCGGCGCCGAGCCCAACGCCGTGCTCGACCTGCTCGTCCGCGACTACCAGCGTTTCCACCTCGTGCTGGTGCTCGTGAGCGGCCTGTTCCTGGCCCTGCTCCTCGCCGTCGGCGTCGCGCTCTGCCGCAGCTGGGGGCGTGCGAGGCACGGGGGAGACCCGTCACGACGCTTCGAGCGGCGCGCGCTCGCCGTCGGCGCGGTCCTGGCGTGCAGCGTGCCACTGCTGCTCGCGGTCGTCGTGGCGGCCAACGTGAGCACGGTGCTGAGCCCGCGTCAGGGCTTCACGGGCTCGGTGCGGCTGCTCGGGGCCCCGGCCGAGGGCACCAGGGCCGCTGCGGTGCAGGAGTCCGTGACGACGTGGCTGGCCGGTGCTCGGGCGGGACAGGTGCCCGCCCCGCTCGAGAGGGCCATCGACGACCGCCTCTCGTGGCAGCGACCGAAGGCGGTGACGACCACCGTGCTGCTCGTCGTCGTCTCGGGGCTCGGGGTCCTCGCATGGCGGCGACTGGTCCGGCGCACGCGGAGATCGGGCGGGCGCACGACCGCCCGCGACCTGCCGCTGCTGCTCGGGGGCTGTGCCGCGGTACCGGTGGCGTTCGTGCTCATGCTCATGGTGATGGGCAACACCCAGGGCGCGCTCGCGCCGCTGTCGCTCACGCTCTTCCTGGGCTAGAGGCGATGCTGTGCCCATGCATCCTCAGGCAGGTCGCCTCCTCGGCCGCTGGTACGCCTGGTCATCCGACCCCGTGCCCTCGGTCGACGGCTCCGCGGCGGTCCCGGCGTACCAGCGGGTCGGCGAGCGCCTCCGTGCGCACCCGGTGGTGGTCGACGCCCTCGTCGCCGTCGCGGTCGGGCTGTGCGCCGTGCCGCAGCTGTTGTTCTGGGCCCGCCAGCCGTCGGGCGGTCTCGGCGTGCGCATCGTGCTCACCGTCCTGCTCGTCGCACCGCTGGCGTGGCGCCGGCGCCTCCCGCTGACGACGTTCGCTCTTGCTGCGGGCGTCGCGCTCGTGCAGTGGACCCTCGGTATCACGCTCGCCGCCGACGTCGCCCTGCTCGTCTACCTCGGCACCGTCGCGAGCGCCTACAGGCTGCGGGTCGCCGTGCCGGCCGCGCTCGTGATCGAGCTGGGCGTCGTGCTCGCGGTGGCGCGCTGGGACTTCCCGACCGCCCTCGCCCTCCCGCTGCTGCCGACCCTGTTGCTGCTCTCCGCGCCGGTGGTCGCCGCCCTGGTCCTGGGGGTGAGCGTGCGCTCGCGCCGGCAGGCCCTGACGGCGCTGCGCGAGCGCGCCGCTCAGCTCGAGCTCAACCAGGAGCAGCAGGCGACCATGGCCGTGGCCGCCGAGCGCGTGCGCATCGCCCGCGAGATGCACGACGTGGTGGCACACAGCCTCGCGGTGGTGGTGACGCTCTCGGACGCCGCGGCCGCCAAGGTCGCCCGCGACCCCGACCGCGCGGCCGCGGCCATGCGCCAGGTCTCGGCGACGGGGCACGAGGCTCTCGACGAGATGCGCGGGGTGCTCGGCGTACTGCGCGGAGGGGCGCGCCCGGCCGACCGCCAGCCGCAGCCGGGACTCGACCAGCTCGAGGCGCTCGTGGCGCAGGTGCGCGCGACGGGCCTCGACGCGAGCCTCGAGCTCTCCGGCGCTCCGGCAGACCTCCCGCCCGGCCTCGCGCTCACGGTGCACCGCATCGCGCAGGAGGCGACCACCAACACGCTCAATCACGCGGGCTCGGCCACACGGGTCGACGTCCGCGTCGAGGTCGCGGAGGATCTGGTGCGCGTCGACGTCCGCGACAACGGCCGCGGACCCGGCGCCACCTCGCCCGGCGGCCTCGGGCTCCTGGGGATGCGTGAGCGCGCGGCGGTGCACGGCGGCACGCTGCAGGCCGGTCCTGACCCCTCGGGCGGATGGTCGGTGCGGGCCGTCATCCCCGTGTCGGCACCGCGCGCGGGTGCGACAGAAGCTCCTCTGGGAGCGGCGCGATGAGCATCCGGGTCCTCGTCGCCGACGACCAGCAGCTCATGCGTGCCGGGTTCCGGATGATCCTCGAGGAGGTCGACGGCCTCGACGTGGTCGGCGAGGCGATCGACGGGGCCGACGCGGTGCGGCAGTTCGCGGAGCACCGTCCGGACGTCGCGCTCATGGATGTCCGGATGCCCGGCGTCGACGGCATCGAGGCGACGCGACAGATACTGGAGCTCGACCCAGCGGCACGGATCCTGGCGCTCACGACGTTCGACCTCGACGAGCATGCGTTCGCCGTCCTGCGCGCCGGCGCGAGCGGCTTCCTGCTCAAGGACGTCCCGGTCGAGGAGCTCGTGCGCGCGATCCGCTCGGTCGCCGAGGGCGACGCGGTCGTCTCGCCGCGCATCACGCGGCGCCTGCTCGAGCTGCACGCGCATGACCTCGGCGAGCCGTCCAGCCGGCCGACGGACGCCGTCGCCGCACTCGACGTCCTGACGCCGCGCGAGCGTGACGTCCTGCTCGAGGTGGCACGCGGACGTTCGAACGCCGAGATCGCCGACGAGCTCCTGGTGACCGAGGCGACCGTGAAGACCCACGTCGGCAGCATCCTCGCCAAACTCGGCCTGCGCAGCCGCGTGCAGCTGGTCATCCACGCCTACGACGCGGGCCTCGTGGAGCCTGGTCGCGGCGACGACGAGGCAGACCGTTAGTGCCCCTGGGTGCCGGTCGCCGGCCCGCCTGCTAGGACCCGGGCTCCCGTTCCCGCCGAGACGTGGTGCGTCTACAACCTCTGGATGATCGAGTCGATCACCTTGCGACTCGCGACGCCCCACACGTCCTGACCGCGGCCGCCGAACTCGATGACCGACGAGTCTCCAGTGGCGGACGACAGCACAGAGATCCGCACCCGGACCGGGTTCAGACCGTAGCGAGCCTTGCAGACCACGTACCGGGCCGCATCGCTCGACTCCTCGACCTTGCCGGTCCCAGCAGCAGCCTTCAGCAGCCGCTGATATGCCTCGTCGGGCCCCACCGGCAACTCCACGCGGCGCTCGGTCACAGTGACTCCAGTCTCGATCGGTGCTTCATGGGCGCGTGGATGCTACTGATGCTCGATCCGGAGATCACGGCGACGGGCCGTCTGTCATGGGCCCGCCCTGCGCCTCGGCGCGCGCGGCCCTCCTGAGGTCGGGCGTGCGGCTCCGCCTCGGCCGTCCGCCGTCGAGCCTCTTGCCGCGGTGCTTTACAGAGATGTACCTTCTGTCAACTCGGCGGGAGGAGCCGCGGCGGTGTCGGACGACGGTGCGGGACGTCGGACCGATGCCTCGGCCGGGCCCTGGCGCGACCGCAAGCGGTGGCTGTGGCTGGTCGCCCTGGTGATGCCGCTGCTGCCGTTCGTCGCCGTGCTCGCCCACCGCGCGACCGGTGGTGCCGTCTGGCTGTGGCTGGGGCCGCTCGTGATCCTCGGCGTCGTCCCCGTGCTGGACCTGCTCACGGGGCTCGACCGGTCCAACCCGCCGGACGACGTCATGGACGCCCTCGAGCGCGACCCCTACTACCGGTGGCTCACGTTCCTGTTCCTCCCGCTGCAGTACGCCGGGTTCGCGTTCGCGTTCTGGTACCTCGCGAGCGCCGGTCTCTCGACGGCGGAGCGCGTCGGCCTCGCGGTCACCGTCGGCTTCATCGGGGGTCTGGGCATCAACACCGCCCACGAGCTCGGGCACAAGCGGGAGAGCCACGAGCGGTGGCTCGCGAAGATCGCGCTGGCGCAGAGCTTCTACGGGCACTTCTACATCGAGCACAACCGCGGCCACCACGTGCGCGTCGCCACGCCGGAGGACCCGGCGAGCAGCCGGGTGGGCGAGACCTTCTACCGCTTCTGGCCCCGCACCGTGCTCGGCTCGCTGCGCAACGCGTGGCGGCTGGAGCACAACCGGCTGGCGAGGAGGTCGCAGGGGCCGTGGCGGCTCGGCAACGACGTCGTCAACGCCTGGCTGATGTCGGTCGTGCTCTGGGCCGCGATGGTCGCCTGGCTGGGGCCGTCGGTGCTGCCGTTCCTCGTCGTCCAGGCGCTGGTGGCGCTCACGCTCCTCGAGGCGGTCAACTACCTCGAGCACTACGGCAGGCTCCGGCAGCGCGTCGGCGCCCCGGGTCATGAGCGCTACGAGCGGGTGTCGCCGGCACACAGCTGGAACTCCAACAACCTCGCCACCAACGTGCTGCTCTACCACCTCCAGCGGCACAGCGACCACCACGCGAACCCGACCAGCCGCTACCAGGTGCTGCGCGACTTCGAGGAGTCGCCGGTGCTGCCCACCGGGTACGCCGGGATGATCCTGCTCGCGCTGGTGCCGCCCGCGTGGCGGCGCGTGATGGACCCGCGGGTGCTCGCGCACGTCGGCGGCGACATCACGCGGGCGAACATCGAGCCGTCGAGGCGCTCGCGGGTGCTGGCGCGCCACCCGGGGACGGCGGTCGCAGCGCCGGCGCCGGCTGGGGTGGTGGGCCGACCGGCCGCCGTCGACGCCCGGGTGCTGCGCTGCCCGTGCTGCGGCTACACCTACGACGAGTCCGTGGGCGACGCGCGCGAGGGGTTCCCCTCCGGGACGCGATGGGCGGCGGTGCCGGACTCCTGGGTGTGCCCCGACTGCGGCGTGCGCGACAAGTCCGACTTCGTCGCCGTGGCCGCGTCGTGACCACCGTTGCGACCGTCCGGCAGCGCGTCGTCTCCGGGGCGATCGAGCTCACGACCGAGCGCGGCTGGCAGGTCGTGACGATGTCCGACGTCGCCGCCCGGGCCGAGGTCAGCCGTCAGACGGTCTACAACGAGTTCGGCAGCCGCACGGCGCTGGCCGAGGCGATGGTGCTCGACGAGCTCGGTCGGTTCCTCGCCGTGGTCGACTCCTCCTTCGCCCGCCACGACGGCGACCTGCGCGCGGCCGTGCGCTCCGCTGTCCTGGGCGTCCTCAGGCTCGCCCAGGACAGCGCGCTGCTGCGCGAGGTCGTCTCGCCCGGCGCGGGAGAGCTGCTGCCGCCGCTCACCACCGATGCCGGCGCGGTGCTCGAGACGGCGACCCGGGCCGTCGACGGGCACCTGCGTGCGCTCGCACCAGGGGTCGCGGCGCCCCGACGCTCCGCCGTCACCGACGTCCTCGTGCGCACCGTGCTGAGCCACGTGATGCTGCCCTCGGCGCCGCCGCGGCGCACCGCCGACAGGCTCGCCGACGTCGCCGCAGACCTGTTGCGGTGACTGACGTTGCGCGCCTCGCCCGTGACTCGGGTGCGGAGCGAGGTGCTGGGACCATGGGCGCACGGACGGAACGCTCGACGCGCCTCTCGCGCCGTCATCGGCACGGAGGCCGAGGTCGTGCAGCCGCTGGAGCAGCAACGGCGAGGGGCTCACCGGCTGTAGGGCGTCGCGAGTCTCTCGCCGCGGCTTCTCGTCAGAGCCTGCGGGCAGCGGCTGAAGGAGGGAACCGTGTCAGGGCCCTGGTGGGGGCGGAAGACGAGGCAGCAGGGCCTTGTCGCTCCTAGTCAACGCCCTCGCCGCGGAGGAAGGCCCACACGTCGGACGGGAGTCCCAGGGCGAGGGTGTGCGCATGGTGCGACACGCGAACGCCCCTGGGATCCATCTGCACCCCCCAGCCGTGAAGCTCGACTCCGCGCGAGGGTCTCCATCAGCGCGACGGATCGCGCGGAGACGTCCGACGTGTCGCGGTTCGACGAGAACGCGATGCGGGACTCGAGGTCTTCCGCGCTGAGGAGCGCGAGCTCCGTGATGCGGCGATCGAGTTCGAGCGCGACAGGCGCGAGCGCGAGGTCCGTCCTGTCGTGCGGTCTGCCGCTCACGCGCCCTCCCCTGCGTTCACCGCCCGTGCGCCCGATGGCCGAGCGCAGGACCCACCCCGGGCACACATGATAATCATACGTAGAGATATTGCGTCGCAACTCGGCCACGACTCTGGACACGGGATCAATCCCTGCCTAGCATCCCAAAGGCATCCATGCGGATGATTACCCTATTGGAGGTTCCATGATCACCATCTCCAGCCGCCGGGTGGGCGGGGCGGCGTTGGGGCTGTCCGCAGTCCTCGCCCTGGCGGCTTGCGGCAGCAGCAACGACTCGACGAGCTCGACGGCAAGCTCGGCCGCGAGCTCCGCCGCGCCGGCCGACTGCACGCTGCCGCCCGGTGACATCAAGATCGTCTCCGTGGACTCCATGACCGGTCCGGCAGCGTTCGCCGGAGTCCTGGCCGAGCAGGGGGCCAGCCTTGCTGTGAAGGAGATCAACAGCTCCTCGTTGCTCGGGTCCGGTGTCACGATGTCCATCGACGTGCAGGACGACGCCACCAGCCCCGACGGCTCGGCGTCAGCCTTCACCAAGGCAGCGGCCGACCCCAGCGTGCCGGCGATCCTCGGGCCGATCCTCAGCGCGGGTGGCGTTGCCACGGCTCCGATCGCTGAGAAGGAGAAGGTGCCGGTCGTCTACACCCAGGCCGGCAGCCCAGGTGTGGTGATCGGGGACTGGACCTTCCGCTACACGCCGCCGATGGACTCCTACTGGGCAGACGTCAAGCCCTACGTGCAACAGCAGGGCGTGAAGTCGATCAGCGTCCTCTACGCCAACGACAACCCGACGCTCATCTCGGTCGCCGAGAAGGCGCTGCCGGCCATGGCTCAAGAGCTGGGCATCAAGGTGCTGAGCAGCACCGGCCTGCCGAACTCGACGCAGGACTTCAAGGCGCCGATCAGCAAGATCCTCAGCGAGAACCCTGATGCGGTCGCCGTGCTCATGGTGGGTGCGCAGAACGCGACGGTCGTCCAGCAGCTGCGCCAGCAGGGCTGGAACCCCCCGAAGGTCCTTCTCGGCTTCGCCGGGATCGAGAACAACTTCAAGGACCTCGGGAAGACGGCCAACGGTGTGACGTGGGCGACGGTGTGGAGCCCGGACAGCACTGAGAAGTCGGTGCAGGACTTCGTCAAGGCATTCACGGCGGAGTACGGCAACGCGCCGACCAGCTACTCGGCGGAGCGCTACGACGCCACCTATCTGATCGCGAACGCGCTCAAGAAGGCGTGCTCGACCGACCGTCAGAAGGTCCGCGACGCCATGGCGGAGATCACCTCCCAGCCTGTCGTCGGTGCCATGGGCACCGTCACGTTCGACAAGCAGGACGCGCGCATCCCCGGCCTCCTCGCTGAGTGGAAGGACACTCAGCTCGTGCTGATCAAGTAGCACGCGACGACCGACGGTCCTGGCAGGATTGACTCCCCTGCTCAGGACGCCCGCTCCCGGGCAGTTCGTGACGCGAAGCGTCAAGCACTCGAACTGCCCGGGAGCGTCTCCACCTGACAGATGCTGTCGTCGATGGGTTCGGGAACGGAGCGGCGGAATGGTCCAGGACGTGCTCAACGCCACGACCCTGGCGTCGATCTACGTGCTCTTCGCGCTCGGCATGTCGTTGGTATGGGGCACCATCGGCATCCTGAACTTCGCCCACGGCTCCATCTTCATGTTCTCCGCGTTCGTCGCGTACCTCGTCACGGAGCGGATTCCCCTCGGGATGCCGGGGGTCGTGGCCATCTCCGTCGTCACGGGGGCTGTCGTCGCCGTCGCCATGCAGTACCTGGCCTTCCAGCCGATCATGCGGCGGGCCAAGAATCAGCACGCCGGCGAGCTGCAACTCGTGATCGGCGGCATCGGTCTGTCGGCGATCCCCATCTCGATCGCCCAGCGTGTGACCCTCAGCAGCCCGTTCGGCTTCTCCGCCGGGTCGTTCGAGACCCAGGTCTACGACATCGGCGGGGTCTCGGTCACCAACGTGATGATCGTCATCCTTGTGTGCGGCCTGGGCCTCGGAGTCGGTACCGCGTTGTGGATCCGCAAGTCCAAGCGTGGCTTGGCGCTGCGGGCGTTGGGCGTGGATCCCGAGGTCTCGTCGCTGATGGGCATCGACCGTCCGCGCCTGGCGCTCGCGACGATGGCCTATGCGGGCGGCCTCGCCGGTCTGGCGGGAGCCCTGCTGACGTACTACTTCACCTCGATCACGCCCGAGTCCGGGGACTCCCTCCTGCTGAAGGCGTTCGCCGCCATCATCCTCGGCGGCGTGGGAAGCATGTTCGGCGTGATCCTGGGCTCGTTCATCCTCGCCTTCGCCGAGTTCGCCGTCCTCCTCTACACGGACGGCACCTGGGTCACCGCCGTCTCCTTCGGCCTCCTGTTCCTGATCCTGCTGGTCAGACCCCAGGGGATCTTGGGCAGGAGGGAGGTGCGCCGGACATGATCGGGTGGCTCTCGCAGAACGAGGTGCTGATCGACAGCACTCTGTCGATCTTCCTGTTGGCCGTCAGCATCCAGATCCCGTTGCGCCTCGGCGTCATCTCCTTCGCGTCCATCGGCTACTACGCGATCGGCGGCTATGGCACGGCCATTCTGATGACGCAGCACGACGTCGCGAGCTGGACCGCCGTCGCGGCCTCCACCGTGGTGGCGACCGCGGTGGCGTGGCTCCTCGGCCTGGTCATCGCGCGGCTGGCAGGTCTGTACCTGGCGATGGCGACCGTCTCGTTCTCGCTGCTGATATCTGCGGTCGCGCTGAACGGAGGATCGATCACGGGTGGTGCCGTGGGCCTCTACGGTGTCCTCGGTGACATCACCACCTGGCAGGTGGCGATCGTCGCGATCGTGGTCGCAGTGATCGTCTCGTTCACCGAGCGCGGACGATTGTCGCGTCGGTTCGACGCCATCCGCGAGGACCCGCAGCTGGCCTCCGCCATGGGTATCGCGGTAGCCCGGTACCGCCGGCTGTCGTTCCCGGTCAGCGGTTTGCTCGGCGGCCTGGCGGGCGCGCTCGCCGTCAACCTCAAGACCACGATCAGCCCGGAGAGCGTGAGTTTCAGTCTGGTCGTGCTGGCCCTCACGGTGATCATCGTGGGAGGTCAGGCGTCGTGGGTGGGTGCGCTCATCGGCTCCGTGTTCTTCGTGTGGCTCCCCGAGGTGCTGCAGTCGGTCGGGGACTGGGAAGCCGTCATCTATGGCGTCGTGGTGGTCACCGCGGCCGTGCTCATCCCGGGAGGTGTCGTCGGCGTGGTCAACGACTGGCGCCATCGACGGGAGTGGGCGAGGGAGCGCGAAGGGATCGAGCGCCTCGAGGCCGCGTCCGAGGGACCTGTCGTGGAGCACGCGGCATCCGGCGCAGGGGAGGACGGGTAGCCGTGGGTGCGGTGGACTCCAGCAGAGCGCCGAAGTACGACTACGTACCCGTCCTGGAAGCCAGGGACGTCACCGTCCGCTACGGCGGGATCAGGGCGGTCGAGGGGGTGTCCTTCGGCCTGCGCCCAGGGGAGGTCTCCGGGATCCTCGGCCCCAACGGGTCGGGCAAGACGACCCTCCTCGGCGCGCTGACGAGGATGGTGCAACTGACCCGGGGAGAGATCCGGTGCGGGGGGACCGACTACTCGAAGGTCAAGCCTGAGCGGGTCATCGGTCTCGGGATCTCTCGCACGTTCCAGACGGTGCGGCTGCTTCCCGAGCGGACCGTCTGGGACAACATCGTGCTGTCCACCGACGTCGTGCTCAGCAGCCGCAGCGCCGACATCGAGGGGCTTGTCAGGCAGGCAATCGCACGCACGGGGCTCGAGGGCTTCGAGAAGGCCCGGCCGGACGAGCTGTCCTACGGGGTGCAGAGGCGGGTCGAGATCGCGCGCGCCATCGCGGTCCAGCCCCGCGTGCTGCTGCTGGACGAGCCGACCGCCGGCATGACCAAGACGGAGCGAGCGGACATCAGCAGGCTGATCGGCAGCCTGCGATCCGAGGGGCTGACCCAGCTTCTCGTCGAGCACGACGTCGCGATGATGGTGGACACCTGCGACTACTTGTATGCCATGAACTTCGGCTCGCTCATCGCCGAGGGTTCGCCCCAGGACGTCGTCCGCAACGCAGCGGTCCAGGAGGCCTATCTGGGCAAGCACGGGAGGCAGCATGCTTGAGGTCTCGGACCTCGTCGTCCGTTACGGGCCCGTCCAGGCGGTCAACGGGATGCGCCTGTCGACCGGGCCGGGTCGGATCACCCTCGTGCTCGGGGCGAACGGCGCCGGGAAGACGACCACGCTCCGTGCCATCTGCGGGCTGCAACGTGCCGAGCGGGGGTCGGTCACCCTCGACGGCAGGGAGCTGTTGGGGATGCCCCCGAGCCGGATCGTGAAGCTGGGCGTGGCCATGGTCCCGGAGGGCCGGCGCGTGTTCGCGCCGCTGACCGTGCTCGAGAACCTCAAGCTCGGCGGGTACACCGCCTCCAAGGCCGAGGCGGCGGCCACGCTGCAGGAGGTCTTCGAGCAGTTCCCGATCCTGGCCGATCGTCGCAACGGGCCCGCGGGCCTGCTGAGCGGCGGTGAGCAGCAGATGCTGGCTTTCGGCCGCGCACTGATGAGTCAGGCCAGCGTGATCCTCATGGACGAGCCCTCGATGGGGCTCGCGCCCGCCGTGGTGGACAGCGTGCTCGTCAGTGCGCGCGGCATCGCCGACTCGGGCAAGTCCGTGCTCATGGTGGAGCAGAACGCGGAGGCGGGACTCGAGGTCGCCGACACCGTCGTCGTCGTCTCGAGGGGCGAGGTCGTATACGAGGGCACCGTCGCTGAGGCGCGCAAGAACCCCTCCCTCGTCCGGGCGTTCCTGGGAGACGCCGCGCTCGTCGAGGGCTGAGGGCCGAGGCCACCGCCGACGGTGCCCTCAGGAGGCGCGGAACTCACAGGCGTGCGACGAGCCCGCCGTCGATCGCCTGCTCGGTCCCGGTGACCCAGGCGGACTCGTCGCTGGCCAGGTACACCGCGTAGGAGGCGACGTCGGACGGCGCCCCGAGACGCCCGAGGGGGTAGTCGGCGCCTCGGCGGGCGATCGCCTCGGCCGCGCCGCCGTCACCGAAGCGCTGGCGGTAGGCCTCCTCCACCAAGGGAGTGGCGATGGTGCCGGGGCAGATCGCGTTGCAGCGGATCCCGTAGGGCGCGTACTCCACCGCGAGCTGGCGCATCAGCCCGAGGACCCCTGCCTTGGCCGCCGAGTAGGACGCCAGATTCGCCATCCCCTTCAGGCCGGCAGCACTCGACTGAAGGATCAGCGAGCCGGACCTGCGCTCCATCATCCCGGGGAGCACGGCCCTGACGGAGAAGAAGACGCCGTCCAGATTCGTCGAGATGACACGGCGCCACTGCTCGAGGGGCATGTCGTGGGCTGCTCCCTCGCCGCTCACACCGGCATTCGCGAAGAGCACGTCGATGTCGCCGACCGCGGCTCTGGCGGACTCCACGGCCCGCACCATGGCGGCCGGTTCGCAGACGTCGGCCCCGACGCCCACCGCCTGTCCTGGTAGCCGGTCGGCGACCTCCTGCGCGGCCTCCTCGGAGAGGTCGACGCACACGACCGTGGCCCCTTCGGCGGCGAACCGCTCGCAGGCCGCGAGGCCCAAGCCGGATGCCCCACCCGTGATCATGGCCACCTTGCCGCTCAGCCTCGACCCCGTCACGTGAACCTCCACACCCGAGCGCCACGAAAGTTCCAGCGCACATCCATCCCTATGATTGTCAGTGATCGTACGGGATGTTGCGATCGAACGTGGCGGGACCCGAGTGTGGACCGGTCAGGTGAGCGGCGACCAGGGGACGACCTCGTTGAGGACCTCGGGGAACTTCTTGCGCACGTAGCGCTCGTAGGCGCTGATGTGCTCGGTCATCCGGGCCTGGGCGGCCTCGGGGTCGCCGTCGCGGAAGGCGAAGAAGATCTCCTCGTGCGCCGTGAGGATCGCCTTGCGGCGGTGGCTGGGGTAGTCGATCCCCACGACCGTGCCGTCCATGATCTCCAGCAGCGAGTCGACGAGGTACCCGAACAGGACGTTGCCCGACGCCCAGGCGATCACGTCGTGGAACCGCTTGTTGGCCTCGAGGAATGTCGGCTGGTGGTCGAGGTGGTCCCTCATCTGCACGATCGTCTCCTCGAGGTCGGCCAGGTCCTCCGGGGAGATGCTCGTCGCGGCCATGTTGCTGATCATCGGCTCGAGGGCTGTTCGAACCTGCACGATCTCGCGGAACGGCGCGTGATTGAGCTGCATCAGCAGTACCACCGTGCTCGCGAGGTGGCTCGCGTCCGGGTTGAGCAGCACGGGGCCGCCGCGAGGTCCTGGCTTGAGTGCGATGACGCCCTGGAACTCCAGGTAGCGCAGCGCTTCGCGCAACGTCCCCCTGCCTGTCTGGTACTGCTCGAGCATCGTCCGCTCGGGTGGCAGGACGTCTCCCTGTCGCAGCCCCCCGTTGGTGATGTCGCGGACGATGCGCTGGGCGATGAGCATGGCCGCCTTGGGGGCGCGTGGAACCGCGCCGTTCCCGGGCCGGGTCGAACCGCTCACGTCGCGCACGACTACCTCCTGCGATGGATGCCGACGTAGTGTCCCGTACTCGGCCGACGGATTCCTAGTCCTCATGAGTATGTTCACCATTACCATGATTGTCTGCCGCAGAGGCCGTAGAGCCCTCCGGCTCCAGAAGGCGCGGGTGCTCCCGGCGCCGCAGAAGGGGTGGCATGAACGACGTCAACGTCGAGCATCGGGGCGACGCGACCTGGATCCGTCTCAACCGCCCCGAGCGCCGCAACGCCTTCGACCCCGGCATGTCCCGGGCCATGGTCGAGGCGCTCGACGGCGCCACGGCGTCCCGGGCGGTCGTGATCACCGGGAGCGCCGGGAGCTTCTGCGCCGGTGGCGCGCTCACCTCGCTCGCTCACCCGACCGAACCCGAGATGCGTGCGATGTACGAGAACTCGCTGCGCCTGTTCGACGCGATCCGACGCTGTCCCCGACCCGTGATCGCGGCGGTGAACGGTGCTGCCGCCGGCGGCGGAAACGAGCTGGTGGTGGCCTGCGACCTCGCCATCGCCGCCCGGTCTGCCACGTTCGGCCAGACCGGTCCGCGTGTGGGCAGCGCACCCGTGACAGGCGCCACGAACGTGATGGGGTTGCAGGTCGGGGAGAAGCGCGCAAAGGAGATCAGCATGCTCTGCCGTCGGTACTCCGCCGACCAGGCGCTGCAGCTGGGCCTGGTCAACGCCGTCGTCGACGACGACCGGCTCGAGGACGAGGTCGACTCGTGGGTCGCCGAGCTGTCGCTGCTGAGCGCTCGCTACCTGGAGATCACCAAGGTCAGCTCCAACGTGTGGTGGAACGCCGCCCGCGACTCGTTCAGCACCGGGCTGGGGATGCTGATCCAGGCGGTCGGCAGCCAGGACATGGTGGAGGGTGCCAACGCCTTCCTGGAGAAGCGACGTCCGTCGTTCCCCCCACCGCAGTAGAAGCGCACCTGCGGCGACGCCCGGAACGTCGCTGAAGGCGAAGAGGTCAGCGGCCCCGCCACTGGGGGGCGCGCTTCTCTGCGAACGCCCGTGCCCCCTCCTGGGCATCCTCGGAAGCGCGCACCGGCTCGGTGACCAGGCGCTGGCGTTCGAAGCGCTCCGTGCGCGGCCACGCCGGCGACTCGACGAGCACCTGCTTGGTGGCACGGACCGCGAGCGGACCGTTTCCCGCGATCCTGCGGGCGAGGGCGACTGCCGTGTCGAGCGCCTCGCCCGCCTCGGTGAGGTGGTTCACCAGCGCGGCACGGTGCGCGGTCTCGGCATCCACGAGCTCGCCGGTCAGCGCCCACTCCATGGCCAGGTGGTAGGGCACCCGCTCCGGCAGGCGGAGCAGCCCGCCGCCGGCAGCCACCAGACCTCGCCTCACCTCGGGTAGGCCGAAGCGGGCATCCCTGGACGCCACGATCAAGTCGCACGCCAGGGCGATCTCGAAGCCACCAGCAAGGGCGTAGCCCTCGACGGCGGCGATCATCGGCTTCCCGGGAGGCGCCTCGACGATCCCGGCGAAACCACGTCCGGGTACGGAAGGCCGCTCCCCGGCGAGGAACGCCTTCAGGTCCATGCCCGCGCAGAAGGTTCCACCGGAACCGGTGATGATCCCGATGGTGAGGTCGTCACGACGGTCCAGCTCGTCGATCGCTCGGCCGATCGACGTCGCGGCCGCGGTGTTGATGGCGTTGCGCGCCTCCGGACGGTTGATGGTGATGATGCGGACCCCGTCACGGTCGTCGACCAGAACCTCGTCGCTCATCGAGGGGCCATCCGGATCGCTCCGTCCAGCCGGATGGTCTCCCCGTTCAGCATCGCGTTGTCGATGATCTGCAGGGCGAGCATCGCGAACTCGTCCGGCCGGCCCAGGCGCGCGGGATGGGGGACCTGCGCGGCCAGGCCCGCCCGGACCTCGTCGGAGAACCTGGACAGGATGGGGGTGTCGAAGATGCCCGGGGCGATGCTGCACACACGGATTCCCCGCTGGGCCAGGTCCCGTGCGGCCACCAGGGTCATGCCGACAACGCCTGCCTTGGCGGAGGCGTAGGGGATCTGCCCGATCTGCCCCTCCCAGGCCGCCACCGACGCCGTCATGATGCAGACGCCGCGCTCGTCGGCCACCGGGTCGTGCGCCGCCATCCGGGCGGCCGCCAGGCGCAGCATGTTGAACGAGCCCACCAGGTTCAGCCGCACGAGGCTCTCGTAGGTCTCGACGTCGCCCGGATTGCCGTCGCGATCGACAACCCGCAGCGTGCCGCCCTTGCCGGCGCAGTGCACGAGGGCTCTCAGCGGAGCCCGCTCCTCGGCCAGGTCCAAGGCGCTCTCGACCGCCGCGGTGTCCATCACGTCGGCCGGAGCGAACACGGCCGTCGGACCCAGCTGCCGGGCGATGTCCGAACCGTCGGAGGACGGCAGGTCGATGATGACCACCGGGACCCCCCGCGCCGTCAGAGCCTGCGCCGTCGCACGACCGAGCCCGGAGGCCCCGCCCGTGACGACGGCGGAAGCGCCCTTGAGGTCCATGCGTGTCCCCTCAGTCCAGTCGCTCGATGATGGTGGCGTTGGCCATCCCGCCGGCCTCGCACATGGTCTGCAGGCCGTACCGTCCACCGGTCCGCTCGAGGTGGTGGATCAGCGTTGTCATGATCCGCACTCCTGAGGCGCCCAAAGGGTGCCCGAGTGCGATCGCGCCACCGCAGGGGTTGAGGATCTCGTCGGGCACGCCGAACTCGGCCTGCCATGCCAGCGGGACGGACGCGAACGCCTCGTTGACCTCCACCGCGTCGATGTCGCGCAGACTCATGCCCGCGGCCGCGAGCACCTTGTGGGTGGCGGGTATCGGGCCGGTGAGCATGAGCAGTGGGTCGTCGCCGACCACGGCTGAGGCGACGATGCGGGCGCGTGGCCGCAGCCCCGCCGCTCGGGCCGCGGACTCGCTCATGATGAGCAGTGCCCCTGCGCCATCGGTGATCTGGGACGCGTTGCCGGCGGTGATCCTCCATTCGTCGATCTCGGGGAGCAGCGCGCGGTTGGCCTCGGTGTCGAAGGCCGGGGCGAGCTCAGCGAGCCGTTCCGGGGTGGTGCCTCGCCTGATCGACTCGTCCCGGGCGAGCACATCACCACCCGCGACGGCGACGGGGACGATCTCAGCGTCGAAGCCACCGCTGTCCGCGACGGCGGCGGCGCGCGCGTGCGAGGCGGCGGCGTACTCGTCCAGCTGCACCCGGTCCAGCTTCCACCGCAGCGCCACCAGCTCCGCGGACAGCCCCTGCGGGACCAAGCGGGGGTAGCGTGCGCGCACCGTCGGGCCGTGGGGGTCCGCACCCATGCGTGCCGATCCCATGGGCACCCTGCTCATGGACTCGAGCCCCGCGGCGATGACCACCTCGTAGGCGCCGGCGACGATCCCCTGGACGGCGAAGTCGACGGCCTGCTGGCCGCTGCCGCACTTGCGCTCGATCGTCACGGAAGGGACATGTTCCGGGAAGCCGGCAGCCAGGAGCGCCTGGCGGCCGGGGGTTGCCGACTGCTCACCCGCCTGCGACACGCACCCCACCAGAACGTCCTCGACGTCCCCGGGGTCGACTCCCGTGCGTGCGGTGAGAGCGGCCAACGTACCGGCGAGCAGGTCCACCGCGTGCACGCCGCTCAGGGCCCCGCCGGGCTTCCCTCTGCCCATCGGGGTCCGGACGGCATCGACGATCACCGCGTGCGGCATCCGCGCGTCCCTTCCTCGGAGACCTGTCGAGGGCATGGTTCGCCTGATCCCTCTATCCATCACAACTAATATCATGGATTACGCACGAGGTCGCACCAGGCACGTCAGGAGGAGGGCTCATGCAACGGTTCGGAGTCGACGACGTGGAGGATCTCTCTGCGGTGACCCTGCTGGATGACGACCGTCGAGTCCTGCTGGACATGCAGACGGAGTGCACCTTCGTGTTCAACCGGCCGGGGGGATGGCCCTCGGGTGTCGTCATGAGCTTCCTGGCTCACGAGGGCGATCTCTGGTTCACCTCCGTGGCCGACAGGGCGCAGGTCGCCTCGCTCGCCAGTGACCCGCGGGTCACGCTGGTCATCAGCAACGCCGGGACGTCGAGCCCCGGCCGTCAGATGCTCGCGATCAGAGGCGTGGCGACGGTGCACCGCGACCGCGAGATCCTGGACACCATGCTGCTGGCCATCGCCGGCCGACTGCAGCCAGCCGATCCCAGGGCCTTCGTGAGGCTGCTGGACAGCCCGCAACGGGTGGTGATCCAGGTGCGCCCCGTCGCCGTGTCGGCGAGCCACGACTCGCGCCGCATGCCGGGTGACGGGCGCGGCCTGCCGCGGCGTGACGAGACGTAGAGCCGGGGCCGTCCGCTCGCCGATCGGCCGGGAGGCCCCAGGTCGGCAGGAGCGGTTCGGCTAGGCCAGGTGATCCGACCAGGTGGGCAGCGACTCCGGCAGATCGGCCTCCTGGAAGGGGGTCTGCGGCCACCGGATCCTGCGGGTGTCACCGAAGCCTGTCGCCATGGACTCGAACGGCAGCACGTACGTGTAGCGCAGCCGACGGCGGGAGAAGCGCCACCGGCCCGCTTCCACGGCGTACTCGTCGTCATAGCGGTACGCGGCCAGCATGAGCGTGCCCTCGAGCACGAGCTCCGCGTGCCCGGTGGCCACGCCCGAGGCCGTGCGGGGGTCGCCCTGCTCGACCGTGATCACGTGCATCTCGGGCGTGTGCAGCGTGGTGCTGTACCGCGACATCATCGTCGTGAAGAAGGAGTGCAGCGCGTCCTGCCCGGCTGTCGTGACCCCGGCGCGCTCGAACGCACCGTGCTCGGTGAAGCACGCCAGGGTGGTGGCGAGGTCGTGGCCGTCCACCGCCATGGAGTAGACGGCCGAGAGGTTCCTGATGGCCTGCTGGTCGGCGAGCTCCCGCACGGTCGCGGCGATCTCTTCGGTGGTGCCCGGCGAGATCGCGGCGGCGGCCGCCAGTCGGTCCATGTCTGCTCCCTGATGGCGATGGGGACGACTCCGTCCCCTATTCTAGGATTATCATTGTAAGAGTTGCACCGTGCGGGCCCGATGCGCCCGTCTCGACCGTGCGCCCGCCGCTCAGGAGGCGCTCCGGTGCCCGGAGGAGAGGTGGTTGTCATGGTCGCCATGGGCCTGCTGCTCAGCGACGTGCCGACGTCCGTCCCACCCAGCCAGCAGTTCCGCGACGTGGTCAGGATCGCGCACGAGGCGCAGGACGCCGGCTTCACCTACATCGTCATCGGGCAGCACTTCCTGTACGGGGACCTGCGCTGGCTGCAGCCGGTCCCGCTGCTGGCCCGCCTGGCCGCGGAGGTGAACCCCGACGTCCGCCTCGCCACCCAGATCATGATCGCCCCCCTGTACCACCCGGTCATGCTCGCCGAGGAGCTGGCGACGCTGGACGTCGTGACCGAGGGGCGCCTCATCTTCGGCGCGGGGCTGGGATACCGGGCCGAGGAGTTCGACTACCTCGGCATCCCGTTCAAGGAGCGCGCCGGACGGATGAACGAGATCCTCGAGCTCCTCCGGATGCTCTGGACCCAGGACGAGGTCACCTTCCACGGCACCTACTTCACCCTCGAGGGGGTTCGGCCCCACCTTCGCCCCGTCCAGGATCCGCTGCCCATCTGGATCGGTGCCCATTCCCTCGCCGGCGCCAAGCGGGTCGGCCGGTACGGCGACGGCTACGCGTGCCCGCCCGAGACGCCGGTGGAGGAGGTGCGAGAGCGCTACCGGGTGGTCGCTGAGGGCTTCGCCGAGCGCGGGAAGCCCTTCTCCCCCCAGCCGTTGCGTCGCAATGTGCTGGTGGCGGACTCCAAGCAGGAAGCCCTGGCGGAGTACGCACGGGTGGCCCAGGGGCGGTACATCACCTACCTGAACCGAGGCCTGGACGTCATGGCCGGGACGGACCTGGACAACGACTTCGCCAAGGCGGTGGAGTCCCACGCCGTGGTCGGCACGCCGGACGAGGTGACAGCCGCCCTGGTGGACCTCGTCACGCAGCTTCCCGTGGACCCCCTGCTCGTACGCCCCCAGTGGCCCACCATGGATGCCGACGAGACCGTCGCAGCGATCCGGCGGCTCGGCCGCGATGTCGTCCCCACCATCAGGGCGATCCCGCCTCGCACTATTCTCTAAATCATGGTCATGGTTATACTGGATTCACAGGCCCATCGCACGTCCCGGCTCGGGGCAGGGCGACTGGGCGGGGAGGTCAGGGAGTGACGCGCACGTACACCGACCTGATTCCGACGTTCCCGGACCGCCGGGACTGGAGCCTGGCGGCGGTCCTGCGGCGGTGGGTCGCCGAGCGGCCCGACGCCGAGTTCCTTGTCGCGCCTGAGGAGGGGAAGCGGTGGACCTACGGGCAGATCTCGTCGTCGGCCCACGCGGTGGCGGGCGGGCTGCTCGACGCCGGGGCCGTGGCGGGAGACCGGGTCCTGATCATGGCGATCAACTCCTCCGAGTTCGTGCGCACCTGGCTCGCGACAGCGGTGTCCGGCATGGTCGAGGTGCCGATCAACACGGCCTATGAGGGCGAGTTCCTCCGGCACCAGGCGACGGTGACCTCGCCGCGGTGGGCGGTGATCGACGACGAGTACGCCGAGCGCTTCGTCAGCCTGCGCGACCGACTGCCGTGGCTGGAGGGCTTCTGGGTCATCGACCGGGGCGGTGCCACCCAGGCGATCGCCGGCCTGAGGGCCGCAGGGTGGAAGGCCGAGCGTTGGGACGTGCTGGAGGAGGCCGCCCCTCGTGACCTGCCGGCACCGGCCCCGCGCGACCTGGCCTCGATCTTCTTCACCTCCGGCACGACGGGTCCTTCCAAGGGCGTGGCGATGCCGCACGCCCAGATGTACTTCTTCGCCGACGAGGTGGTGTCGCTGACCCGGTTGACCGGTGACGACACCTACATGACCGTCACCCCGCTGTTCCACGGGAACGCACAGTTCATGGCCGCCTACCCGGCGCTGGTGGCGGGCGCCCGGCTGGTCATCCGATCGCGGTTCAGCGCCAGCCGCTGGGTCGACCAGGTCCGCGAGGAGGGGGTGACCGTCACCAACTTCATCGGCGTGATGATGGACTTCCTCTGGAAGCAGCCCGTCCGTCCCGACGACGCGGACAACCAGGTCCGGTGCGTCTTCTCGGCCCCTACGGCGAGCTCCATCCTGAGCGAGTTCCGCGAGCGGTTCGGCATCGAGGCGTTCGTCGAGGTGTTCGGCCTGACCGAGACCTCGGCGCCGATCCTCTCCCCGTACGGCGAGGAGAGGCCGGCAGGTGCGGCGGGGCTCGTGGCGTCGGACTGGTTCGACGTCCGCCTGGTCGACCCGGACACCGACGAGGAGGTCCCGGTGGGCGAGGTGGGGGAGCTCGTCGTTCGGCCGAAGCACCCGTGGACGTGCAGCCTGGGCTACTACGGGATGCCCGAGAAGACGTCGGAAGCGTGGCGGAACCTCTGGTTCCACACCGGTGACGCGCTGCGACGCGACGACGAGGGCTGGTACTACTTCGTCGACCGCTACAAGGACGCTCTCCGGCGGCGCGGCGAGAACATCAGCTCCTACGAGGTGGAGCAGGCCATCCTCGGACACGAGGCAGTCGCCGAGTGCGCCGTGGTGGCCGTGGCGGCCGACGTCGAGGCGGGCGAGGACGAGGTGATGGCGGTCGTGGTCCCGTCCGGACCGGTCACCGCTCCGGAGCTGTGGTCGTTCTGCGAAGGTCGAATCCCCGCGTTCGCCATCCCGCGGTACGTACGGTTCGTCGAGGCGCTCCCGCGCACCCCGTCGGAGAAGATCCGCAAGTCCGTGCTCCGCGAGGAGGGCGTGACGGCGGACACCTCCGACCGCGCCCGCGACCAGCGGGCCTAGCCGCGCGCCCTGACGGCATCCCACGAGAGGCAGCCATGGACTTCAGCGTCGACCCCCTCCACGAGGAGATCCGGCAGGCCGTTCGTCAGATGTGCTCGACGTTCGACGACGAGTACTGGATGAAGCACGACGAGTCCAAGGAGTTCCCCTGGGACTTCTACAACGCAGTCGCCGAGGGCGGTTGGCTCGGACTCACCATCCCGGAGGCGTACGGGGGCGGCGGTCTCGGGGTCCAGGAGGTCTGCATCGTCGAGCAGGAGATCGCCGCGTCGGGGGCGGGCATGGGCGGCTGCAGCGCCGTCCACATCGGCATGTTCGGCTTCGAGTCGATGATCCGCTACGGGTCGGAGGCGATGAAGGCGCGGCATCTCCCCCGCGTGGTGACCGGTGAGCTGCACGTGTCCTTCGCGGTCACCGAGCCGGACGCCGGGACCGACACGACGGCGATCACCACGTTCGCGACGAAGGTGGACGGCGGGTACGTCATCAGCGGCAAGAAGGTCTGGATCACCAAGGCCCAGGAGGCGGAGCGCATGTTCCTCCTGGCCCGAACCACGCCGCGCGACCAGGTGGCGAAGCGGACCGACGGGCTGACGGTGTTCTTCGCCCCGATGGACCGCGACCACGTCGAGGTGCGCCCCATCCCCAAGATGGGACGCAACGCCGTCGACACCAACGAGCTCTTCATCGACGAGCTCTTCGTGGCAGACGAGGACGTCATCGGAGAGGTCGACAAGGGGTTCAAGGTCATCCTGGTGGGGCTCAACGCCGAACGGGTGATAGCCGCGAACGCCGCGATCGGCATCGGCAGGGCGGCGGTCCGCCTGGCCACGGACTACGCGAACCAGCGTGTCGTCTTCGGGCGTCCGATCGGGCAGAACCAGGCGATCGCGCACCAGATCGCCCTCGCGAAGATCCGGCTCGACGCCGCAGAGGCGGTCTGCCAGAAGTGCGCGTGGATGGTGGACCACGACGTCCCTTGCGGTACGGAGGCCAACGAAGCGAAGTACCTCGCGTCCGAGGCGGGGTTCAACGCGGCCGACATGGCCATCAACGTGCTCGGGGGCTACGGCTACGCGAAGGAGTACCACGCCGAGCGCTACTTCCGTGAGTCGCGACTGAACCGGATCGCACCCATCAGCCAGGAGATGGTGCTCAACTACGTGTCCGAGCACGCGCTCGGGCTTCCCCGGAGCTACTGATGCAGCCGTACCGCTCCATCCTCTTCGTCCCGGGCCACAAACCCTCCTGGGCGCGCAAGGCCGTCGCGTCCGGTGCCGATGCCGTGGTCCTCGATCTCGAGGACTCGGTGCCGGAGGGGGAGAAGGAGGCGGCCCGGTTGGTCGTGGCCGGGACGATCACCTCGCTGCGGGAGGAGAACGCCGACGTCGGGATCCTCGTGCGCCCCAACGGTCTGGCCACCCGCGCCACAGGTCGTGACCTCGAGGCGGTCATGGTGCCGGGGCTGACGGGCCTGTTCGTCCCCAAGGTGGAGACCGCTGTCGACGTCGCCCGCTACGACGCGCTCGTCGACCACTTCGAGGACCGCAACGGCGTCGACGGCGTGGAGTACATCGTCCCCGTCGAGACGGTGCCGGCGATCGTCAACTGCCGCGAGGTAGCCCAGGCGTCCCCCCGCGTGGCAGCCATGATCGGGCCGACCGCCGAGCACGCGGACATCGCACGTGAGGTGGGCTTCGAGTGGACCGAGGCCGGTCTGGAGACCCTCTACCTGCGCAGTCGGGTCCTGCTGGCCGCGCGGGAGGCGGGGATCCTCCCCCTGACGGGCCTGTGGGAGAACCTCGACGACCTGGACGGGCTGCGCTCCTTCGCCGTGCGTGGTCGTCAGCTCGGGTTCCGCGGGATGATCGCGATCCACCCGAGTCACGTCCCGGTCATCAATGACGTCTTCACACCCTCGGACGACGAGGTCGCCTTCTACCGCGGCATGGTCGCCGCCTACGAGGCGGCCGAGGCGGCGGGTCAGGGCGCCCTTCGCTACCAGGGGGTGCACATCGATCGAGCGCACTACGACAAGGCGGTGCAGTGGCTCCAGCGGGTCGTGGCGCGCACGGAAGGGAGGGGCCAGTGAGAGGGCTCTACTTCGAGGAGTTCGAGGTCGGGCGGGTCTACCGGCACCCCTTCACCCGCACCATCACCGAGATGGACAACGTGCTCTTCACCTCGCTCACCATGAACCTGCAGCCGCTGCACCTCGATGAGGAGTTCTCCCGCGGCACGATCCACGGTCAGCGGGTTCTCAACAGCCTCTTCACGGTGGCCTTGATCGGTGCCTTCCACGTGCCCGAGCTCACTATGGGTACGACGTTGGGCAACCTCGGGTACGAGAAGATCGAGTTCCCTCACCCCGTCTTCCACGGCGACACCCTTCGCGGTGAGACGACCATTCTCAACAAGCGAGAGTCCAAGTCGCGCAACGACTCCGGGATCGTCTGGTTCGAGCACCGCGGGTACAACCAGCACGACGTGCTCGTCGTCCGGATGGAGCGCGTCGGGCTGATGATGACCAAGCCGCACGACCTCGACCAGCAGGAGGCATGAGATGACGACGACGACCCCCGTGGCAGGTGCCGGGAGGGACTACGTGCCCTCGGTCAGGACGCTCCTCATCGACGGCCGGATGGTGTCCGGTGAGGGTGAGTCCCTCGAGGTCGTCAATCCCGCCACCGAGGAGGTCATGGCCGGCGTCAGGGCAGCCACGGTCGACCAGGTGGACCTCGCCGTCGAGGCGGCCGCCCGTGCCTTCGACGGCTGGGCCCGCACCTCTCCCGAGGTCCGCTCCGCCACGCTGCACCGACTGTGCGACCTCATGGAGTCACGGATCCCCGAGCTGCTCGCCTCTGTCGTCAACGAGGTCGGGACCCCGGTCAGCCTCGCGGAGGTGATGCAGGTCAGGCTCGGCCTGTCGCACCTGAGGTGGCAGGCCGATGCCGCGCTGGTGGACCGCACGGTCGACCTCGGACCGTGGGGCGACCCGGTGCCGACGCACAGCGAGGTGCGCTACCTGCCTGTGGGCGTGGTCGCCTGCATCACCGGCTACAACTACCCGCTCAACCTGGCGATCTTCAAGTTCGGGGCGGCGCTGGCCGCCGGGTGCTCGGTCGTGCTCCTGCCCTCGCCAAGGACGCCGCTGACCACGCTGCTCCTCGGCGAGATCGTCGAGCAGGCCGGCTTCCCTCCCGGCGTCTTCAACGTCATCGTCGGCGGGCCGGACGTGGGCTACCGGCTCACCACGCACCCCCGGGTCGACAAGGTCTCGTTCACCGGGTCAGACATGGTCGGCGAGAAGATCATGCAGCAGGCAGCCACGGGGCTGAAGGGCGTCACGCTCGAGCTCGGTGGCAAGTCGCCCAACATCGTGCTGCCCGGTTGCGACGTGGAGTCGTTCGCTGTGGAGATGCACCTGAGGTGGTCGCGCAACGGCGGTCAGGGCTGCGCCGCCCTCGCGCGCCTCATGGTTCACGAGAGCCTCATGGACCGGTTCCTCGGCGCCGGCGCGGAGGCCTTCTCGAAGATGAAGGTCGGCGACCCCTGGGACCCGGCGACCAACATCGGGCCCATGATCCGCCCGGACCACAGAGCCCGCGTGAGGTCCTTCATCGATGGCGCGCCGGCCGACGGCGGCCGGGTCCTGCTCACCGTCGACACGCCCGTCCCCGACAAGGGCTACTTCGTGAACCCCGTGCTGCTCGGGGATCTCCCCTGGGACGCGCGCGCCTGCCAGAGCGAGATCTTCGGTCCGGTGGCCGTCCTCCTGCCGTTCTCCGACGAGGAGGAGGCCGTGCGGCTGGCGAACGCGACCGAGTACGGCCTGGCGGCCAACATCTACTCGCCCGACGTCGAGCATGCGAAGGAGCTCGCGAGCCGGATCCGTTCAGGGACCGTGTGGATCAACGGCGGTGGCCAGATGCGTCCTGACGCGCCGTTCGGCGGCTTCCGCCGGTCGGGTGTCGGCCGCGAGATCGGTGAGTGGGGCATCCGGGAGTACCTGGAGCCCCAGCACGTCCAGTGGCGGACCTGAGAGGCCTGACGTGAGCGACACGACTGCCCCGCTGGCCGGGGTCCGCGTCCTCGAGCTCAGCTCGATGTACGCGGCGCCGACCTGCGGCCGCATGCTCCGCGACTTCGGCGCCGACGTGGTGAAGGTCGAGGACCCTGTCGCCGGCGACTTCGCGCGCCAGTGGTCCCCGTTCAAGAACGGGCTCTCCCTGGGGTTCTCGCGGCTCAACTCGGGCAAGCGCTCGGTCGGGATCGACCTGCGCGATCCTGAAGGGCGGCAGGTGGTGCTGCGACTTGTCGAGACGGCCGATGTCGTCCTGGAGTCCTTCCGTCCTGGCCGGCTCGAGGAGTGGGGCCTGGGTTTCGACGCGCTCAGCGCAGCGAACCCCGGCGTCGTGCTCACCCGGGTGTCCGGGTTCGGCCAGACGGGGCCGTACAGCCCGCGGCCAGGCTTCGGCACCGTGGCCGAGACCGCGAGCGGCTACGCCTACGTGAACGGCTGGCCGGACACCCCGCCCACGTCCCCGCCCTTCGGCTTCGCCGACTCCATCGCGGGGATCTCCGCGGCGTTCGGCACGGCGATGGCCCTCTACCGGCGCGAGCGCACGGGCCGTGGGGATGTCGTGGACGTCGCGCTCTACGAGCCGTTGATGTTCATCCTGGGTGACATCGTGCTGAACTGGACCGGCAACGGGCAGATCCAGCAGCGGGTCGGGAACGGTACGGGATCCGCCTCGCCCCGAGGCATCTTCCGGACCCGGGACGGCAGGTGGGTCTCCATCGCCGCATCGGCGCAGAACATCGCGGTGCGGCTGTTCGAGGCGATGGGACTGCCGGACCTCGTCAAGGACCCGCGGTTCGCGACGAACGCCGCCCGCATGGAGAACAACGACGAGATGCAGCGCATCGTGTCGGAGTGGGTGGCCCGGCACGACAGGGACGACGTCCTCGCCCTGCTGGAGAAGCACGAGGTCGTGTCAGCGGGCGTGAACGACGCCCGCGACATCGCCGAGGACCCGCACTTCCTCGAGCGGACGCTGGTGGAGCTCAAGGACGTGCCGCAACTGGGTCGGGTGCTCATGCCCGGCCCTATCCTCCACGTCGACAGCTATGCCGGACCGGAGTACGTGGGTGTGCCGAGCGTGGGGGAGCACACCGCCGAGGTGCTGTCGGAGCGGGCGGGCCTCAGCGCGGAGGACATCAGCGCGCTGGCCGGGCGCGGGGTCGTGTCGGCTACGGCTGACCGCCGTCCACAGTGACGATCGACCCCGTCGTGTAGCTCGACGCGTCGCTCGCGAGGTAGAGCGCAGTGCCGAGAATCTCCTCGGGACGTCCTCCCCGCCGCAGGGCGAACCCCTCGGCCCGGCGGGCGAATGCGTCCGGGTCCCAGGAGGTGCTGACGTCGGTCATGAACGTGCCGACCATGATCGCGTTGACGCGCACCGTCGGGCCGAAGGCGTGGGCCAGGCCGACGGTGACCGCGTTCAGCCCCGCCTTCGCGGCCGCGTACGGGAGGATCCCAGGCCGAGGGTGGACCGCGCCGGCGCTGGAGATGTTGATGATGCTGCCCCCGGCTCCGGACGCCATGCGGGTACCGATGACGGCGGCGAGCCGGAACGGGCCCTTGAGGTTGACGTCGACGACCTTGTCGAAGAGTGCCTCGGTGACGTCCTCCAGCGAGTCGTAGAGCGGGGACATGCCGGCGTTGTTGACCAGGACGTCGACCCGGCCGAACTCGGAGTAGACCCGCGCGGCCAGAGCGTCGAGGTCCTCCCACCTCCCGACGTGGCAACCGACGCCCAGGGCGCGTCGGCCGGTGGTGGCACTGATCTCGCGGGCCACCACCTCGCAGGCCTCCGCCTTGCGGCTGGCGACGACGACCTCGGCCCCGGCGAGGGCGAATCCCTCGGCCATGACGCGTCCGAGCCCTCGGCTCCCTCCGGTCACCAGCGCCACCTTGCCGCTGAGGTCGAACAGGTCGCTCGGCGTGCTGGTCATGGCGGTCCTCCATGCTTCTCGGCGCCCTGCCGTCGCTGCGGGAGTCTGCCCTCACTGTGGCCATCCCTGCTATTGCTTGCTATGGTAATCATGAATTAGTAGAGGGAGGGCATGTGACCGCGTGCTTCCAGTTGACCTCGGAGCAGATGGCGCTCCGCGATCTCGCCCGAGAGGTCGCGGTCGAGGTGTTCGCCCCGCAGGCAGCCGAGTGGGACCTCAACCGGACCCTCCTGCCTGAATCCGAGGTCAAGCGCTTGGCGGACCTGGGATTCCTCGGGATCACGCTCCCGCAGGAGTACGGCGGCTCGGCCGCGCCGCTCATGGACGCTCTCATCGTGATCGAGGAGCTGGCCAAGGAGTGCAGGCCTGCGGCGTTCCAGGTCTTCGAGGCGAACGTGGGGCCGGCCCGTGTGATCGAGTTCTTCGGTACCGACCAGCAGCGCAAGGACGTCCTCCCCGGGGTCGTTCGCGGAGAGGTGAACGTGGCTGTCGGGATCTCCGAGCCCGATGCGGGCTCGGGAGCCACCGACATGCGCACGAGCGCGGTGCTGGAGGGCGACGAGCTCGTCATCAACGGCACCAAGCGATGGATCTCGGGAGGTGGCCACTCCAGCCACTACCTGCTGTACGCCCGCCTGAGCGGCGATGCCGGGGCCAGGGGGATCGGAGCGGTCCTCGTCCCGGCGGACACGCCCGGCCTGAGCTTCGGTGCCCAGGAGAAGCTCATGGGCTTTCGCGGGATCGCCTCGGCCGATCTCGTCTTCCAGGACGCACGCGTGCCCGCCGCGAACCTCGTGATCCAGGCGGGCGGGTTCCGCGACCTGTTCCAGGTGTTCTCGATCGAGCGCATGGGCAACGCGACGATGAGCCTCGCCCTCGGCCAGGCGGCGCTGGAACGGACGATCGCCTACACGGCAGAGCGAGAGCAGTTCGGTCGACCGATCATGGAGTTCCAGCAGGTTCACCAGACGGTGGCGGAGATGACGATGCAGGTGGAGGCGGCGCGGCTGCTCATCACCCGCGCCGCGGTCAACGCCGGCACGGGCCTGCCCAACACCTTGGAGGTCTCGCTCGCCAAGTGCTATGCCAACGAGATGGCCAAGCGCGTGACCGACCTGGCGATGCAGTTGCACGGGGGCAACGGCTACACCGAGGAGTACGGCATCGAGCGCATGCATCGTGACGCTCACGGCTGGGCGATCGCAGGCGGGACGCCGGCCATGCAGCGCACCCGGATCGCCACCGAGATCTACGGGCGGCCCTTCCCGCAGCGTCCAGCCGAGTCGGTGGCAGCGCCGTGACCGCGATGATGGCGGCATGAGCGACACGACGACCGCACCCTCCCTCTTCGAACTCCCGGCCTACGCCGACGCGCTCGTGGTCGAGGCGCGGAACCTGGCGTCGGCCGCGTCCCCTCTCGCGGCGCGGGCGGACGAGGCATCCCATTTCGATCCGGACGTGCGGCGCCTTCTGGCCGAGTCCGGGCTGGCGGGGCTCGCCGTGCCCAGCACGTTCGGCGGTCGGCTGGAGTCGGTCGACTCGCTGGCCGTGACGGTCGTGCGCGAGCAGCTGGCGGCCGAGTGCGCACATCTGGACTCCATGTTCGCCATGCAGGGGATCGGCTCCTTCGCTCTGGTGCGCGGTGGCTCCCCGGAGCTCCAGCAGCACTGGCTCCCGGCAGTCGCGCGGCTGGACGCCGTGGCTGCACTCGGACTCACCGAGCCTTCCGTCGGGTCGGACCTGCGGTCCATCACCACGACCGTCCGGGAGGAGGGCGACCGGCTGCGGATCAGCGGTCGGAAGTCGTTCATCACCAACGCGGGCGATGCCGACTTCTACAGCATCCTCGCGGTCGAGGAGATCGGGGGCCAGCGCGCCTACTCCATGGTGCTGGTGCCCGCTGCCACGCGCGGGCTCACCGTCGAGCACCCGCACCAGATCCTGGCCCCGCACGTGCTCGGGGACGTGGTCCTGGACGACGTGGTCCTGCCGGTCGCCCACCGTCTCGGGGAGCCGGGCAAGGGGTTCGGCCTCGTCCTTGCCACGCTGTCGACCTTCCGGGTGTCCGTCGCCGGAGCGGCCGTGGGGCTGGCGCAGGCGGCGCTGGAGGAGGCGGTCAGGCATGCCGCGTCGCGCACCCAGTTCGGTGTGACCCTCGATCGGCTCGGTGGCATCCCCGCCGACCTCGCCTCCTCCTGGTCGGAGATCGAGATGGCCCGCGCGCTGACCTATCGTGCCGCGGCAGCAGCCTCCCGCGACCCCCGGGCCAACCTGCACCTGTCCTCCCTCGCCAAGGTGGGTGCGACCGAGATGGCCGGGCGCGTGGTGGACCGAGCCGTGCAGGTGATGGGCAGGTTCGGCCTCGTCCGTGGAAGCAAGATCGAGCGGCTGTACCGCGAGGCCCGACCGATGCGGATCTACGAGGGGGCCACGGAGGTCATCTACGACTCGCTCGCCAAGGAGCTCGTGGGCCGGGTGACTCGATGATCCTCGACAGCCACTGCCATGTGTGGCCCGACCACATCGCGCCCCAGATCCTCGCCACCCGGCCGGCCGGCCTGGACCCGATGTTCGATGGGACCGTGTCCGGCCTGCTCCGGACCATGGACGACGCGGGCATCGACCGTGTGTCCGCGCTGGGCGTCGCGGGTGTGGCCAGGAATGTCCACCGGACCAACGCGTTCATCGGGTCGCTGGACAGGTCACGGTTCTTCCCGTTCGGGACGGTGCATCCCGATCTTCCGGTCGAGGAGAACATCGCCTCCCTCGTCGACCACGGAATCGTGGGCGTGAAGCTGCATCCGTTGTTCCAGGAGCTCGACCTCGGGTCTGCGCAGATCGTCGAGATCGCCCACGGCCTCGCTGAGCACGGGATCCCCGTGATCACCCATGCCGGGGCGGGTGGCACTCCTGAGCAGACCGAGCGCGGGCATCCCCGCAAGGTGCGGGCGCTCTCGGAGGCTGTCCCCGGGCTGGTGATCATGGCCTGCCACTACGGCGGCTACCACCTCCTCGACGAGGCGGAGGACACGCTGGTGGGCACCGGCGTGATCCTCGAGACGTCTTGGCCGCCGACGATGGCGGATCTCGACAAGGACCGGATCCGCCAGATCGTGGACAGGCACGGCGCTGACCGCTTCGTCTTCGGGTCGGACTGGCCGATGGCGGACCCAGGGCGTGAGATCGCGGCTGTCCGGGCCCTCGGCCTGACGCCAGAGCAGGAGGCCGAGGTGCTGGGCGGGACTCTCGCCCGCGTGCTCGGCGTCTGATCGGCGTCGGGAGCCATCGGGCCGACTGGCATCCGGCCCTGCCCAGGCGGTACCGACCGCAGATCCGACGGGCGCGAGCACCGACGGCCGGGGCGTTCCGCCCTCCTCAGTCGTCCCAGACGGTGATGGCCTGCTCGGGGCAGGAGTCGGCGCCGAGCCGCGCGGCCGCTTCCATGCCGGCCGGGACGTCTTCGGACAGGACATAGGCCTGCCCGTCCTCCTCGCGCAACCGGAAGATCTCCGGGGCGCTCATCCTGCACACGCCGTGTCCCTGGCAGACGTCCGCATCGACGCGCACCTTCATGATGGCTCCTCCTCCGGTCGTGGGCAGTTCCTTGTCAGCCGTGCCGACCCTGCTAAACTAGTATAACGATTATCAAGATGCTGCAGGTGACTGACACGATCGTCCCCCGGCGCGATCCTCAGCCCACGACGCACGCAGGAGGAGCAGGGAGCATGACCGAATCGCGCTGTCCGGTCGTCCACTTCGACCACAACTCGCAGGAGCACTCCCAGAACCCCCCGGCGTCCTACAAGGTCCTCCGCGAGTCCACGCCTGTCGCGTGGTCCGAGGCCCACGGGGGCTACTGGATCCTCTCCGACTACGCGAGCGTCTTCGACGCCGCGCGGGACGACGCGACCTTCACCTCACGGCGGACGACGTCCGGAGGCGAGGGGCTCTCCGTGGTCATCCCGAAGACGCCGATGCATCTGCACATCCCGATCGAGATGGACCCCCCGGAGTTCCGCAAGTACCGCAAGCTGATCAACCCGATCACCGCACCGGCTGCGACCGAGCGGCTCCTGGGGCTGGTCACGCAGTACACCACGTGGTTCATCGACCGGATCATCGAGACCGGCCAGTGCGACATGGCGTCGGTGATCGCGGTCCCTGCTGTCGTCACCGTGGACTGGCTGGGCCTGCCGGCGGAGGACTGGAAGAACTACGCCGAGGTGCACCACCAGGCGCTGACCGGTCTTCAGGGCACTCCCGAGTTCGAGGAGGCCATGACCGTCGGGCTCCCCGCGATCTCCGAGCAGATGCGCCAGGTGATCCACCAGCGGCGACTGGAGCCGCAGGACGACGCCATCAGCTTCCTCGTCCAGCAGGAGGTCGACGATCGACCGGTGACCGAGGAGGAGGTGTTCTCCATCGTCGAGCTGCTCATCGCCGGGGGAACGGGCACCACCGCCTCCCTCGTGAGCCAGACGGTGGTGTGGCTGTACGACCACCAGGACGTCCGGCAGGACCTGATCGAGCACCCTGAGAAGCTGGACAAGGCGATCGAGGAGTTCCTGCGCTACTTCTCGCCTACACAGGCGCTGGCCCGCACGGTCACCCACGACGTCGAGTTCCACGGCTGCGCCCTGCGCGAGGAGGATCGCGTCCTGCTGGCATGGAGCTCCGCCAACCGGGACGAGAGCATGTTCCCCGACGCCGACGAGGTCGACATCGAGCGGTGGCCCAACCGACACCTGGCCTTCGGCGTCGGCATCCACCGCTGCGCCGGTTCGCACCTCGGGCGCGCGATGGCGCGTGAGCTGCTGGGGCAGATCCTCGGGCGCATGGGCGACTACGTGATCGACAAGGACGGCCTGGCGCCCTACACCCAGCAGGGCACCAACACCGGGTGGAAGGCCATCCCGGCCACGTTCACCCCGGGTCGGCGGATCGGACCCGACCTCGGCATCGGCTGAGCCCCCTCAGACGTGATGCGCTCCGTCGTCGTCGGCGCTTCACTGGCGGGGCTGCGCGCCGCGGAGTCGTTGAGGCAGAGGGATCCTCACGGCCAGGTCGTGCTCGTGGGTGCCGAGGCCACCTTGCCGTACACCCGACCGCCCCTGTCCAAGCAGATCCTGAGCGGTGAGTGGGAGCCGGAGCGGAGCCTGCTGCGGTCGCAGCAGGACCTGGCGGCCATGTGCATCGATCTGCACCTCGGGAGCCGGGCCACCGGGGTGGACCTGCGCCGGCGGACGGTCGCCGTCCAGCGCGACGCCGGCGGGGCGTTCGAGCTGGAGTTCGACCGGCTGGTGATCGCCACAGGAGCGTCCGCCCGCCGTGTCGCCGGGCTGGAGGGCGCGGGGAGCAGGCTGTTCCACCTGCGCACCCTCGACGACGCCGTGGCCCTGAAGGCCGAGCTCGACCGGTCCCAGCGCGTGCTGGTGGTGGGTGGTGGCTTCATCGGCGCGGAGGTCGCCTCCACCGCTCGCGGTCGTGGCCTGGACGTGGTCCTCGTCGAGCCGCAGCCCGTCCTCCTGCTGCGCGGTCTGGGCCCGCGCCTCGGCCGGGTCTGCACCTCGTTGCACGAGTCGCGAGGGGTGCATGTGCGCTGCGGTGTCACGGTGGCATCGGCGACGCCGGCGCACGGAGGGCTGCGGGTCGGCCTCAGCGACGGCTCGGAGGTCGAGGTGGACTGCGTGGTGGCGGGGGTCGGAGCCGAGCCGTCCACGGACTGGCTCGTCGGCTCGGGGCTGGCGCTGGGCAACGGCGTCCGCTGCGACGAGGCGTGCCGGGTGCTCGACGAGCGGGGGCAGCCGGTCCCGGGGGTGGTCGCTGCGGGCGACGTCGCGCGGTGGCGTCACCCCGAGCGTGGCGAGATCCGGCTCGAGCACTGGACCAACGCCCAGGAGCAGGCGTCCGCTGCGGTCGCCACCCTGCTGGCGGACGAGGCAGGTGAGCCCGCGGCGCCGTTCGCCCCGGTGACCTACGTCTGGTCCGACCAGCACGGTCGCAAGATCCAGGTCGTGGGGGAGCCACCGAACGAGCACGGAATCCGCGTGGTGCGGGGCAGCGAGGAGGAGGGCGTGCTGCTGGCGCTCGTCGAGTCCGAGGTCGGGCGGCTCGTCGGCGCGGTCGGCATCGGGATGGCGGGCCCGCTGGTCAAGGCCCGGCAGCTGCTGGCCGGCGGAGCATCCGTCGAGCAGGCAGTGCGAGATTTGCGGGAGTGACCGGCCGAGGCACGGCATCCGGACCTGGGACTGGTCGACCCGGACCACGCCCGGCGGCGCGGCTACTTGGCCGTCAGCCCGCCGTCGACCGGGATGGTGACGCCGGTGACGTAGCTGGACATGTCGCTGGCCAGGAAGAGCGCCACCTGCGCGACCTCCTCCGGCTGGCACGCGCGGCCGAGAGGGATCTGCGCCTGGAACGCCTTCTTGCGCGCCTCGATCTCCTCCACGTCGTCCGTGCGGAAGAAGGCTGGCAGACCCGGAGTCTCCACCGACCCGGGGGCGATGGCGTTGACCCGCACCTTGTCGGCCGCCAGGGCGAGCGCCATCGACCGCACGAGTGCTATGACGCCGCCCTTCGTGAACGAGTACAAGGGGCTGAAGGGTGAGCCAACCAGGCCCGAGGTCGAACTGGTGAAGATCACCGAGGCTCCCTGGGCGTGCTTGAGCGCGTCGGTCAGGAAGCCGCTGAGGAAGAACGACGCGCGTGCGTTGATCTCGATCGCGGTGTCCCACTCCGCCGCGGTCAGCTGCATGCCCGCAGCGCCCGGGATCCCCACGTTGTTGTAGAGGATGTCGAGGCGACCGTGCTCGCCTTCCACCCGCGACGCGAGGTCGCGCAGCGCATCGAGGTCCCGGACGTCGACGACCTCCGCCGCGGCACTCCCCCCTGCTCCGTGGATGGCGTCCACGGTGGCCTGCGCGGCCGTCGGGTCGACATCGACGACGATCACGTGGGCTCCGTGGGCGGCGAAGACCTCCGCGCCGGCCCGGCCCATTCCGGAGGCTCCCGCCGTCACGAGGGCGACCTTGTCTGTCAGCAGCACGGCTTCTCCCGTCGCTTGAGGATCGGAGCTCCGTCTCGGCCCGCCGCCACCCGCTCATGGAACGACCGGCGGCACCGCGAGGACCGGTCGGGCGTTGCAGTTCGGCGCCACCGGCGGTTGAACAAGACTATACACATCATGATGATGGATAGCGGGTTCCGAGCTCATCGGCGGCGCTGCGCCCCGGGTCGAGGTCCGAGTGGATCGTGAGCAGCTGCATCCATCGGCGGGGTGCGGGGCGAAGGAGAGGGGAGAGCCCGGCGCCGGCCGGGCCCGACCACTGGAGCGACACCATGCGCCTTCGCACCCGCCTCGCCGCGATCGTCGCGGGCACGGCCCTGCTCGCGGGCTCCGCCCTCGCGGCCGCCCCGGCTGCCTCCGCGCTGCCGACGTCGGAGACCGACAGCTTCCTGACCCAGCTCACCGCGACCTACAACGACCCCACCGTCTCCAACGACGGCAACCCCTACGACTTCGACATCGTCACCAAGGCCGTGCTGGTCACCGGTGCGGACAAGATCCTCGCCGGGCTCGACTCGTTCACGCTGTTCGCGCCCAACGACCGCGCCTTCGAGCAGACCGCGCTGCGGCTCGGGCTGCTGCCCAAGGGGTACAAGGTGGGCCGCACCGTGGACGAGAAGGCCGTGTTCGACGCCATCGCCGGCCTGGGCATCCCGACCGTCACCCAGATCCTGCTGTACCACGTCCTGCCGGGTGCCAAGGTGACCGGTGGGGACGCGGTGAAGCTGCCCCTGTTCGGCACGCAGCTGACCATGGCGAACGGCCAGAAGCTGGGGGTCATCAACTTCTCGCGGATCCTGCGGACCCCGACGATCGTGCTGGTCGACCGTGACGGCCGGCTGCTCAACGACCTGGTCGTCAAGAGCAAGATCGACGTCGTGCAGACCCAGCACGCGGTGGTGCACGGCATCAGCGACGTGCTCCTGCCCAAGCCCTGATCGACCCTGTCGCGGCGGCGGGCGGCCCGGTGGGGCCGTCCGCCGCTCGCGTCGTGCGACGGGGTGGGGCTCCTCGCTGTCAGCCGCCGGGGTGGAACCGCGGCGGGCGCTTCTCGCGGAAGGCCGCGACGGCCTCGGCGAAGTCGGCGCCCTGCACGAGCACCGCCTGCTCGCGCAGCTCGCGCTCGAGGGCGTCGTCGAGGCCCTGCAGCGTGGCCGCGTTGACGGCCCGCTTCGTCGCGGCGAGGGCGGCTCCCGAGCCGTCGGCCAGCGCCTGGGCGAGGTCGAGCACGTGGCGGTCGAGCTCGTCGCCGGCGACCACCTCGTGCAGGAGGCCCATGCGCAGCGCCTCCTCTGCGGCCACCCGTCGGGGGCGCAGGGTGAGCGAGAGCGCCAGTGCCCGGCCCACCGACGCCGCGACCAGGGCCGTCGCCCCGCCGTCGGGCAGCAGGCCGATCCCGGTGAACGGGAGCAGCACGTAGGCGGAGTCGGCGGCGACGACGAGGTCGCACGCCAGGGCGACGGAGACGCCGATGCCGACCGTGGCGCCGTTGAGGGCGGCGACGACGGGCAGCGGGGTGTCGCGCAGCGCCCGCACGAGCCGGTTGCCGGCCACGACCGTGGCGACACCGGCCGACGACGTGCTGCCGTCGGGGTCGCTGCCGTCCGGCTGGAGGTCCGCGCCGGAGCAGAAGGCCCGGCCCTCGCCCGTGAGCACCAGGCAGCGGACGCCGTGGGGCGCCCGCTCCACGTGGTCGGCCAGCGAGTCGAGCATCGTGTCGGTCACCGCGTTGAGCCGTTCCGGGCGCGAGAGCCGCAGGACACGGACCGGGCCGTGGTCGGCCACCACGAACCCCACCGGGGCGCCGGTCATGAGGCGTCCTCGCCGGTCGGTCGCGACGCCACGCGTGCATCGCGGGGGTCGTGGGTCCTGTGCGCCATCGGTCTCTCCCTCGGGATCGGCGTGCGCCGGGGCGACCCGCGCGACGTGCGGAGTCGATCGCGTCGGGGCCCGGCGGCCAGTACACCATCCGCGTCTCCCCGCCGGGCCGCTCGCCCAGCCCGGCCCCCGGGGCCTCCCGTCCCATGTCGCCGCGGGCACGTCCGGACGTGCTCCCGCGCACCCCGTGCCGGGCCCGTGCGCGCGAGCCTGGAACCGTCCGGGACGGGCCCGGACGCGTGAAGGGAGGCGTGAGATGGTCACCACCAGGACGCCTCTGGACGAGAGCACCACGACGCGCACCACGGTGCCGATCGAGCACATGCCGCCGCTCGTCGAGGTCCCCGAGGGCCACCCGATCCCCGAGGCGGAGCGCACCACGCCCTCCGTCCCGGTCGAGACCCCGCGCGACCGCACGACGCTGTGGATGGGCCTGGGCATCCTCGGGCTGATGGTGCTGATGCTCGCCGCGGCCGTCGTCGTCTGGCTCGTGCCGGTGAGCACCGTGCACATGGGCCTGAGCGACACGGCCTGGAACGAGTACCGCACCGGCGAACGGGCGGTCGCGGCCGCCAGCAGCCTGCACATGGGCCTGAGCGACACCGCCTGGACCCAGTACCGGTCCGGTGAGCGCGGGGCCGCCGCCAGCACGGTGGCCGGCACCGCGGCCACCGGCACCACGCTGGCGTGGACCGACTACCGCGGCGGTGAGCGCACTCCCTGACCCGGCCTGATCGCCGGGCCGCGGGGCCGCTCGCGCGGACTCCCGCGCCACGCGGTGCTGTGATCGTGGTGTGGAGCGCCTGCTCGACACCACGCTCACCCCGCGGGCGCGGGACGCGCTGCTGCGGGCCGGGCACCCGCGCGACTTCGCCCCCGGCGAGGTCCTGTTCCACCAGGGCGACCCCAGCGACAGCCTGTACCTGCTGCGGCAGGGACGCGTCGTGGTCCGCAGCGCGACGGTCGACGGCGACGAGGTCGTGCTGGCCGTGATCGCGGCGCCGGACGAGCTCGGCGAGCTGGCCCTGCTGCGCCCGGACCACCACCACACGGCCACCGTGGTCGCGATCGACGACGTCCACCTGCTCTCGGTGCCCGCCGTGCGCTTCCGCGCGCTGCGCCAGGAGCGGCCCGAGCTCACCGAGTGGCTGCTCGAGACCCTCGCCCGCAGGCTCGAGCGTGCCGGTCGGCTGCTGGGCGACGCCCTCTACGAGGACGCGGCGCACCGCGTGGCGCGCCGGCTGCTCGACTGCGCCCGGGCCCTGGACCTCACCGGCCCCGGCACGCTCCCCGTGGGGCAGCAGGACGTCGCGGCCATGGCCGGGGTCAGCCGCCCGACCGCCAACCGCTGCCTGCGCCGGCTCGAGGACGGCGGTGTGGTGCGCCTGCGGCGAAGGCGGATCGACGTCGTCGACCTCGCCGGTCTCGAGCACGCGGCGCGCTGACGGCGGCGTGGTCCGACCGGCGCGCCGGAGCTCCTTGCTGAGAGATCGATGCGAACCGCGTGGCGGGTCTTCGGCGCCCGACTTCCGGATGCTTATCGTCCGCGCGTGCCTTCCCCCCGGTCGTTCGTCCTCGGCGCCTGCGCCGTCCTCCTCGCCGTCCCGTCGCTGGCCGCCTGCTCCGCCGGTCCCGGCTCCGCCCTGCCCCCCGGCGACCTCACGGGCGGTGCCGCGGCAGCCGCTCCGCCGGGCACCCTCCTGGTGCCGCAGGGGATCCACAAGATCCGCCACGTCATCGTGGTGATGCAGGAGAACCGGTCGTTCGACTCCTACTTCGGCACCTTCCCGGGCGCGGACGGCATCCCCATGCGCCACCACCGCCCGACGGTGTGCCTGCCGGCACCGACCGGCCGCTGCGTGCGGCCGTACCACGACACCGCGGACATCAACGGCGGCGGCCCGCACGGTCTGAAGGACGCCGTGGCCGACGTCGCGCACGGCAGCATGAACGGGTTCATCCTCGAGCGCGCCACGGCGCGCTCGGTGTGCGCGACCCCCACCGACCCGGGCTGCGCGCTGGGGCCGAGGACCGACGTCATGGGCTACCACACCGCTGCGGAGATCCCGAACTACTGGAGGTACGCGAAGGACTTCACCCTCGACGACCACATGTTCGAGCCGGTGAAGTCCTGGTCGCTGCCGGACCACCTCTACATGGTCTCCGGCTGGTCGGCCCGCTGCTCGTCGCCCGATCCGATGAGCTGCGTCGGCGACGCCAGCGGTCCCTACCCCGACGGCGTCTTCGGCCGTGCGGTGAACCAGGAGCTGCGCACGGGCTCGACGTCGGTCGACCTCGCCTGGACGGACCTCACCTGGCTGCTGCACGCGGCCGGCGTGAGCTGGTCGTACTACGTGCAGTCCGGCTCGCAGCCCGACTGCGCCAACGACAGCGCGATGACGTGCGCCGCCACGCCGCAGAACGCGAGGACCCCGGGCATCTGGAACCCCCTGCCGCTGTTCGGCGACGTGCACCAGGACGGCCAGCAGTCCAACGTGCGCGACCTGCGCCAGTACTTCACCGCGGCCCGCAACGGCACCCTGCCCGCCGTCAGCTGGATCACGCCGTCCGGCCCGGACAGCGAGCACCCGCCGGAGAGCGTGCACCAGGGCCAGGCCTACGTCACCTCGGTCATCAACGCCGCGATGAAGAGCCCGGACTGGCGCTCCACCGCGATCTTCCTCTCGTGGGACGACTGGGGCGGCTTCTACGACCACGTGGTGCCGCCGCAGGTCGACCGCGCCGGCTACGGCCTGCGTGTGCCGAGCATCGTGATCTCGCCGTACGCCCGCCGCGGCTACGTGGACCACCAGGTGCTCTCCAGCGACGCGTACCTCAAGTTCATCGAGGACGACTTCCTCGGCGGCCAGCGGCTCGACCCCGCCACGGACGGGCGGCCGGACCCGCGTCCGGACGTCCGTGAGAACCAGCCGCAGCTGGGCAACCTCGTGAACGACTTCGACTTCTCGCAGCAGCCGCTGCGCCCGCTCCTGCTGGCCACCAACCCGCCCACCGACTCGCCCACCCTCCCTCCGTGGTTCGCCGGGCGCCCGGCCTGCATCGGGTGCACGAGCCCGCCGCCCGCGCTGCGCCTCAACGCGTTCCGGGGCGGGAAGGCCGTGGTGCCGGCCGCGGGGGGCTGACCGCCGTACGGCCGGTCAGTCCCCTGGGGGCACTGGGTGGATCGACCGGCTCTCACGCCGGCGGTTGGCGCCGCGCTGGCCCGGCAGCCAGGTCGTGGGGTGCAGGCGGGGCAGGATCTTCGACACCGACAGCACCACGTACACCAGGGTGTTGACCGCGACGAACGCGGTGAGCGTCGCGTACCAGGTGCTGGTGAGCCACGACGCCGGCAGCACGGAGGCGAGCAGGCTCATGGCGTCACCGACTCACGGTCCGGGGCGGGCAGCGCGCGCTCGTGCCCCCAGCTGGCCCGGCGGGCGAGCGTGATCTGCACGAGTCCGTGCACGTACACCGCGTCGAGGAACAGGTCGTACACGAGCTCGGGCAACAGCAGCGCGGCGAGCAGGCGGCCGCGCGGGTCCGTGCGCCACGCCGTCACCACACGCTCGACGGCGAACACCAGCCCCACGCCGAGCCAGAACGGGAACCACACCCACTCGTCCGAGGCCAGCACGAGGACGGCCATGCACACGAGGTAGGCGAGCAGCGCGATCGTGCCGTAGCCGATGCCGAGCTGCTGGGTCCAGTAGCGCAGCGTCGAGAGGCTCAGGCCGTAGGCGCCGATGTTCTCGACCGCGCCGCGCTGCCAGCGCAGGCGCTGGCGCCACAGGTCGCGCCACGTGGGCATCAGCTCGGTCACCACCCGGCACTGCGACGGCGACACCATCAGCGCGCCGAGCCGCTTGAGCGCGATGGTGATCTCGTTGTCCTCGGTGAGCGCGAGGGTGTCGTAGACGTCGCCCGGCCGGCCGGGCAGCGCGTGCCCGCGGCTGGACGCCACCGTGCGCAGGGCCAGCGGCCGGAACAGGGTCGAGGTGCCGGTGAGGACGTCGACCAGCCCGCGACGGCGGCGCACCGTGCGGGCGTAGCGCGCGTACTCGTTGCGCTGGAACGCCCCGATCAGCCCGTGCCCGGGCTCGCCGGTGAAGACACCGCCGAGCGCCATGAGCGCACGGTCCTCGGTGAACCGGCGGTCCGCCTCCTCGAGGAACCCGTCGCCGAGCACGGTGTCGGCGTCCATCACCATGACGACGTCGTTGTGGCCGGCGCCGGGGAGCAGGTCGCGCAGCGCCTGGTTGAGCGCGCCCGCCTTCTTCTCGGTGTTCCCCGTCGTCGCCATCACCTCGGCGCCGGCGGCGCGGGCGATGCCGGCCGTGTCGTCGGTGCAGTTGTCGGCCACCACGACCACGCGGTCCGGTCGCCGGCTCTGCTGCTCGAGGCTGCTGAGCGTCGCGCCGATGCGGTCGGCCTCGTCGTGCGCCGGCACGAGCACCGTGATGGTGACCGGGCCGTCGTAGCGGCCGTGGGTGGCCCGCATGATCTTGTGCGGTGACAGGGGGTACGTGCTCGGGTCGAGCGAGCTGCGCGAGGTGCGCAGGAACCACAGCGTGAAGGCGGCCGTCGCCGCGACCGCCACGAGGCCGAGCCCGAGCGCCACGAGGACGACCCCGGCGGGCGGTCGGGTGGAGGAGTACAGCAGCGAGAACGGTCCCCAGGTCCACGTGATGTGCTCGCCGCCGACCGGCGCGGGCGCCGACTGCGCGACCGCGAGCCAGAGCAGGGCCGCGGCGCCGATCACCGTCATCGCGATGAGGGCGGCGACGCCGCGGCGCAGCCAGGCGGGGGTGGCGATGCGGTGCAGGCCCGGCTCGGACGCGGGCAGCGCGGCGCGGGGGTGGCGTCGTCCAGGGGCGCGGCCGTCGGTTCCGGGACGCCCGTGGAGTCCGCACTCGTGCGGGGGGTCACGGGGTGTGTATCGACCGCTACAGCCTCGCGCTTGACCGGCGACGACCGGTTCCGACCGACGGCCGCCCCTCGTCCTGACGGTCGGTCCGCGGATCGAGCAGGTCTGGAGAAGCAGCGGGCCCGCGCCCCCGCCTAGCGTGGGCGCGACGGCAGAGAAGCACGGAACACCCGGAGGCACCGATGCCCGCAGCGAGGAAGAGCAGCACGTCACCGTCCGCATCGGCCTCGGGCGGGTTCACCGCCGGCGAGCGCGCCGCGATGAAGGAGCGCGCGGCCGAGCTCAAGGCCGAGAAGCAGGCCCGGACCGCGGCCGAGCAGGAGGCCGAGGTGCTCGAGCGGATCGCCGAGATGGCCGACTCCGACCGTGTGCTCGCCGAGCGGCTGCACGCGCTCGTGCGGGAGGTGGCCCCGCACCTGCAGTCGCGCACCTGGTACGGGATGCCCGCCTACACCCGCGACGGCAAGGTCGTCTGCTTCTTCAAGCCTGCGGTGAAGTTCAAGAGCCGCTACGCCACCCTCGGCTTCGAGGACGCCGCCGCCCTCGACGACGGCGCGATGTGGCCCACCTCCTACGCGCTGCTCGAGATGGACGCCGCCACCGAGCGGACCGTGGCCGACCTGGTGCGCACCGCTGCCGGCTGATGCCCTCGCGTCCGGCGGTGCCGTCGGGTCGGTGGTTCCGGCGTCGATCCGGCCCGCCTGCGGCGAGAATGCCGTCATGGACCGCGAATCCATCCGGGCGCTCCAGGCCCCCGTCCGCGACCGCTACAAGGCCGACCCCGCCTCCGCGTGGACGCCGGTGGGCGCCCGGGCGGACTTCGCCGACGACGGCATCACGTGCACCGTCGCCACCGCCGCCGGGCCCGTGCGGGCCGGGCTCCATCCGGCCACCGGCGGCGACGGCAGCGACGTGTGCTCGGGCGACATGCTCATGGAGGCGCTGCTCGCGTGCGCCGGCGTGACGATGCGCAGCGTGGCCACGGCCATGCAGCTCGACCTCGGCGACGTGCAGCTCAGCGCGCAGAGCCACTTCGACGCGCGCGGCACGCTCGGGATGGACCGCTCGGTCGACGTCGGGGTCGGCCCCGTCACCGTCACGGCGACGGTCACCGGCGACGTGGACGACGTGGCGCTCGAGCGGCTGGCCCGATCCACCGAGCGCTACTGCGTGGTGGGCCAGAGCCTGCGCGAGCCGGCGACCGTGGTGGTCCGCCGCGCCGCCCGCTGAGCCGGGGCCGGGGCCGGGGCCGCGCGGTGCGCGGCCACCGACGGCCGGTCAGCCGCCGATGCGGCCCACGATGATGCTGGTGATCACCACGGAGGTGATGGTCACCGTGCTGAAGCCGGCCACGATCATCTTCGGCAGGATCTGGTGCTCGATCGCGGCGACCTCCTCGGGCGACTCCCCGGCACCGCGCGCGGCCTCCTGCGACAGGATCATCGTGCCCGGGAAGCCGTACAGCGACGTGAGCCCGATCGCGACGGACATGGGCACGCTGTAGCCGAGCAGCTTGCCCACCAGGCCGGCGAACAGGCCGATGCCGAGGATCCCGAACACGAACGCGAGCACGAGCGGCCCCGCGAGCGCCTTCACGTCGGAGGGCAGCACGGTCGCGAGCGGGCCGAACACCAGGATCATGATCGCGATCATCATGAGCCCGAGGGAGTCGATGCCCGCGAGCACCGACGGCTTGAAGATGCCGGTCGTGCGCAGCGCGATGCCGAGGATCAGCGCCACCACGAACGTGTTGAGGATCCCGTTGGTGAGGTTGTTGATGCCGAGGGCCACCAGCACGGCGATGCCGACGACGAACAGCGTCCCGGCGGTGCCGCGGAAGGCGTCCGGCAGGCGCGAGTCGTGCGTGGCCGCCTCGGCCTCGGCCTTCTCGGTGGCCTCGAGGTTGCCGGCGCGGTACTCGGACTTCAGCCGCGCGGCCTCGCGGCGCAGGATGATCGAGGTCAGTGGGAAGCCGATCAGGCCCTGAAGCGCGGCGATGAGCACGGGGAAGATCGCGATGCTCGTGAGTCCGACGCCGAGCGCCGCCTCCTGCACGAGGAGCACCGAGATGGTGCCGCCGCTGAGCGCACCGGTGCCGGCGACGACGAAGTCGAGGGCCGAGGCGTAGCCGTCCTCCGCCGCCCCGCTGATCGACTGGCCGAACACCAGGCTCGCGACGTAGAGCATGACGCCGATGCCCAGCACCGTGGCGACGCCGATGAGGAAGGTGCGCCACTGCTTGATGAAGTCGTCGAGGCTGATCATGGTGCCGAGGTGCACGATGATGAAGCCCACCACGACTCCGGCCAGCGCCAGCAGCGACGACGCGGCGAGCAGGTCGTGCGGGAAGACGTCGGTGAGGAACCCGACCAGGAAGATGATCGAGGCCACGAACAGCGAGGACAGCAGCGACTTCGTCTTCTTGGCGACGAAGTCGCTGACGGTCCAGACCGCCATGACGATCACGAACGCGACGATCGGGTTCATCGGGGCTCCGAGGGGTGTGGGCCGAAGCGGAACGTAGCAGGGTGCGGGGGCCGGTGGGCGCGCAAGCGGCGGGTCGCTGGGGCGGTCAGGTGCTCACAGCGGCCAGACCCGCGGCACGATGAGCAGCGCGAGCACCAGCCAGGCGAGCAGCAGGGGGAGCCCGAGGCGCCAGTAGTCGCCGAACCGGTAGCCGCCGGGGCCGAACACCATCATGTTGGCCGGCGTGGCGACCGGGGTGAGGAACGACGCCGAGCCCGCGACGGCGACGGCCATGAGGATCGGCAGGGGCGAGACGCCCGACTCGTGCGCGGCCGACACCGCGATCGGGATGACGATGAGCACGGTGGCCGTGTTCGAGATGAACTGGCCGAGGGTCGCGGTGAGCACGAACAGGGCCACCAGCACGAGCAGCGGGTGGCCGTCTCCCACCACGGCGAGCAGCTTCTCGGAGATGAGGTCCGCGGCCCCGCTCGTCTCGATGGCCGTCGACAGCGGGATCAGCCCGCCGATCAGCACGACGGTCTGCCACGACACCGCGCGGTAGGCCTGGCCGCTCGACACCACGCGCAGCAGCACCATCGCCACGGCCGCACCGAGCCCGGCGACGGCCGGCGGCACCAGGTCGGCGGCGAGCAGCACGATCATGGCGAGGAGCACCGCGATGGCCGCGCCGGCCTTGGCGCCGAGCGGTCCGGCCTGCCGCCGCACGAGGTCGGGGGAGTTCACCACGAGCACGTCGCGGTGCTCCACCAGCTGCTCGACGGTGGCCCACGACCCGTGCACGAGCAGCGAGTCGCCCTCGTCGATGACGGTCCGCTCCGCGCCCCGCTCGCGACCGCGCCGGCGGATCCCGAGCACGACGAGGTCGCCGCCGCGGACCATCCCGGGGAACATCGTCTCCCCGACGAGCGGCGAGCGCGGCGGCACCACGAGCTCCGCGACGCCGAGGTCGCGGGTCAGCAGCTCGCCGGTCTCGCTGGTGATCGGCCGCATCACGACCATGAGCACGGCGTCGACGACCAGCCGGCTCACCTGGTCGCCGGGGCCGGTCACGACCAGCACGTCGTCGGGCTCGAGCGCGACGCCGTCGTCGAGGGGCTCGAGCCCGCGCTGCACGGCGATGAGGCGCAGCCCGGGGTAGGGCGCGAGGTCCCAGGAGCCGTGCGGCGTGCCCACCATCGGGGAGCCGGCCCGCACGCGCAGCCGGTAGAAGCCGTCGACGAGCTCGTAGTGGTCCGCGAGCGTGGCCGCGTGGCCGCTGAGGTCGGGCGGCTGCTCCAGGGAGGCGCGCCCCGGCAGCAGCCTCGGCCCGAGCACGGACACCAGCGCGATGGTGGCGAGCACGAGCGGCACGCCCATGACCGTGAAGGAGAAGAAGGAGAAGCCGGACGTGCCGGCGTCGTCGGCGGCCCCGGCCACCAGCACGTTCACCGGCGAGGCGGTGAGGAACAGCAGGCCGCCGGCGCTGCCGGCGAAGGCCATGGGCATGAGCATGCGCCCCGGCAGCACGCCGAGCCGCATCGCGATCACCACCACCATGGGGATGAGCGCCGCGGCCGCACCGTTCAGCGTGATGAGCGCCGTCATCACCGACGCCATCGCCATGACCGACAGCAGCGCCACGCGCGGCCGGTCACCCACCACCGAGAGCAGCCACTGGCCGGCCCAGGTGGTGACCCCTGCGGAGTCGATCCCCTCGCTCACCACGAACAGCGCGGCGATGAACACGACCACCGGGTCGCCGAAGCCGGCGAGGGCCTGGTCCACCGGGAGCACGCCGGTCACGTAGAGGGAGAGCGAGGCCAGCACTGCGACGGCCCCGACGGGGAGCCGGTTCCAGACGAACAGCACGATGACCGACGCGAGGACGAGGAGGCTGATCGTGGCGTGGTCCACCGATCGGCCGCCCCTCGTGCTCCGCTGCCGGGCGGGAGGGCCCGACGTCCAGGGGAACCCTAGGGCAGACGCGCCCGCCCGCGAGTCGGACGACCCACGGGACCGCGCTCGCGGGCCCGGCTGCTCAGGGCTGGACGCGCAGCGCCCCGGCGACCTCGGCGCGCACGGACAGGCCGAGGCCGGGTCGGTCGGGGTCCGGGGCGACGACGCCCGCAGCGGGGCGCAGGGCGCCGTCGAACAGCTCGGACTCGAGGCGCACGTGGTCGTGGAACCACTCGAGGTGGCGGACCCCCACGGTCGCGCAGCCGACGTGCGCCGACACCTGGGGGGCGCAGTGCGTCGAGAGCTCGACGCCCCGCCAGTGCGCGAGCGCCGCTGCCTGGACCCAGCCCGTGATGCCGCCGCAGCGCGTGACGTCGAGCTGGAGGCAGTCCACGGCCGCGCCGTCGAGCAGCCTCGCGGCGTCCTGCAGACGCCAGGTGTACTCGCCCGCCGACACGTCGCAGCGCAGCGCGGCGCGCAGCAGCCGCAGGCCCTCGACGTCGTCGGAGCTGACCGGCTCCTCGAACCAGCGCACGTCGCGCTCCTCCAGGGCCCGTCCCACCTCGAGCGCCTGCTCGCGGTCGTAGCCGCCGTTCGCGTCGACGAACAGGGCGACGTCCGCCCCGATGGCCGCGCGCGCCGTGGTCACCCGCTCCAGGTCGCGGCCGACGGCGGACCCCCACGACTCGCCGATCTTCATCTTGACCGCACCGACGCCCAGGTCGGTCACCCAGCCGGTGAGCTGGTCCGCCAGGCCGTCGCCGTCCAGGGTGGTGAAGCCGCCGCTGCCGTAGACCGGCACCGACTCCCGCTGCCGCCCGACGAGGTCGGCGAGCGGCACCCCCTTCGCCCGGGCCTGCAGGTCCCACAGGGCGACGTCCACCGCGGAGAGCGCGGCGGCGCCGAGGCCGTGGTCGCCGATGTTGCGCAGGGCCCGGCGCATCGCGGCGTTGGTGGCCACGACGTCGTCGGCGTCGCCGGCCACGACCACGTCGGCGAGCTTGCGGTTCACCAGCGACGCCGCGGACGCGTCGGTGTAGGTGTAGCCGAGGCCCTCGTGGTCGTCGGTGCGCACGTGCACCACGACGATCGTGGTCGAGTCCCACGCCAGCGTGCCGTCGGCCTCGGGCGCCGACGTCGGCATGCGGTAGGCCTCGGCCCGCACCTGCCGGACGGGACCGCTCATCGCGGCCACCCGCCCGGCCCCGGTGCGGGGGTGTGCCGGTCGAGGTGCCGCACGATCTGGCCGCGCCCGTTGCGGGGGAGGTCCTCCGCGTCGCGACGGGCCAGCCCGGCGGCGAGGACCTCCGCGAGGTGGCGCGCGGTGCCGCCGCCGAGCTGCTCGATCTGCGTGCGGCAGCTGAAGCCGTCGGCCAGCACGAGCGATCCGGGGTCGGCGTCGCGCAGGGCGGGCATGAGCTCGTGCTCCGCGCACGCGACCGAGACGTCGAGGTGCCCCGGCTCGTAGCCGAAGCTGCCCGCGAGCCCGCAGCAGCCACCGACCGACGTCGTGCTCACCCCGGCACGACGCAGCACCTCCTCGTCCGGCCCGGTGCCGAGCACGGCGTGCTGGTGGCAGTGCGGCTGCACCACCGCGTCGCGGCCCACCTGCGGCGGCTCCCAGCCGTCGGTGTCCACGAGCACCTCGGCGAGCGTGCGCGTCTGGTCGGCCAGCCGCGAGAGGTCCTCGTCGTGGGGCATCAGCTCCTGCGCGTCGGAGCGGAACACGGCCGTGCAGCTCGGCTCGAGGCCCACCACCAGGCCACCGGCCCGCACGTGGTCGGCGAGCGCCGCGACCGTGCGGCCCAGCACGCGCCGGGCGATGCCCAGCTGACCGGTCGTGATCCAGGTGAGCCCGCAGCAGACGGTGCCGTCGGGGACCGTGACGCGGTAGCCGGCGTCCTCCAGCACCCGGACGGCGGCGCGGCCCACCTCCGGGTGGAAGTTGTTGGTGAAGGTGTCCGGCCAGAGCATCACCGTGCCGCGCCGTCCGTCGCCGCGGGAGCCGCGGCGGTGGAACGAGTCGACGAACCGGTGCTTCGCGAACCGCGGGACCGGCCGGTCCTTCTCGACGCCGGCGAGCCGCTGCGCCGTCCGGGTCAGGGGGCCGAGCCGGGTGGCGAGGTTGACCACCTCGGGCGCGAACGACGCGGCGCGGGCCCACACCGGCAGCCAGCCCATGGCGTAGTGCGCGCCCGGGCGGAGCCTCCCCGCGTAGTGGTGGGCCAGGAACTCGACCTTGTAGGTGGCCATGTCGACCTCGACCGGGCAGTCGTGCTTGCAGCCCTTGCAGGCCAGGCACAGGTCGAGCGCGTCGTGCACGTCCTGCGACGCCCAGCCGTCCTGCACCGGGCTGTCGCCGTGGCCGTCGAGCATCTCGAAGAGCAGGCGTGCCCGCCCGCGGGTCGAGTGCTCCTCGGCGCCGGTGGCCCGGTACGAGGGGCACATCACGGCACCGGTCTGGTTGCGGCACTTGCCCACGCCCACGCAGCGTTGCGCCGCGCGGGCGAAGCTGTTCTCGTCCTCGGTGTAGCGGAACCACGTCTGAACCGTCGCGGGCTCGAAGTCGGAACCGAGACGCAGGTTCTCGTCGGGCGCGTGCGGACGCACCACCTTGCCGGGGTTCATCAGGTTCGCCGGGTCGAGCAGGTCCTTGACCTCCTCGAAGACGTGCACCACCTCGTCGCCGAACATCAGCGGGAGCAGCGCGGCGCGGGCCTGGCCGTCGCCGTGCTCGCCGGAGAGCGAGCCGCCGAGGCCGGACACCAGCTCCGCCGCCTCCTGGATGAACGCACGGAAGTCGGCGACGCCGGAGGCGGTCGTGAGCTGGAACGGGATCCGGATGTGCAGGCAGCCCTGGCCGAAGTGGCCGTAGCGGGAGGCGGCCCCGTAGCCGTAGCGGTCGAGCAGCTCGCCGAAGGCGCGCAGGTACTCGCCGAGGCGCTCCGGAGGGACCGCGGAGTCCTCCCAGCCGGGCCACGTGTCCGGCATCTCCGGTGCCTGCGCGGTCGCGCCGAGCGCGGCCTCGCGCACCTCCCAGAGCTCCGTGCGCTGCCGCTCGTCGCGGAACACGCGGCTCGTCGCACCGCCGTCGCCGGCGAGGTCGTCCTCGACCGCGGCGATCCGGCGCTCGAGCTCGTCGTGGCTGTCCGCGCCCAGCCCGACGACCAGCCAGCCCTCGCCCTCGGGCAGCAGGCGCAGCGCCTCGCGGTTGCGGTCCTCCTCGCGCTGGTAGTGGATGAGGCGGTCGTCCATGCCCTCGAGCACCAGCGGGTGGTGCTCCGCGGCGCGGGGAGCGGCATACGCCGCCTCCTCGATGCTCGGGTAGCCGAGCACGACGAACGCCTGCTCGGGGACGCGCTCGGCGAGCTCCAGCTCGGCGTGCAGCACCGTGACGAGGGTCGACTCCGAGCCGACGAGGGCCTTCGCCAGGTCGAACCCGTTCTCCGGCAGCAGCGAGTCGAGGTTGTAGCCGGAGACCCGTCGCGGGATGTCGGGGAAGCGCTCGCGGATGGCGTCGGCGTGCCGGTCGACGAGCTCGCGCAGGCCGCGGTAGATCTCGGCGCGACGTCCGCCGGCGTCCTGGATCGCGGCGTGCTCCTCCTCGGAGGTGGGGCCGACCCACATACGGACGCCGTCGACCGTGAGCACCTCGAGCCGGCGCACGTGGTGCTTGGTGGTGCCGTACGCCATCGCCGTGGCGCCGCAGGAGTTGTTGCCGATCATCCCGCCGAGCGTGCAGTGGCCGTGCGTCGCCGGCTGGGGCTGGAACTCCAGCCCCGCGTCTGCCAGCTGACGGTTGAGGTCGTCCAGGACGATCCCCGGCTCGACGACGGCGGTGCGCGCGTCGCGGTCGAACGAGACCATGCGGTTGCAGTAGCGCGACCAGTCGACGACCACGGCGACGTTGCACGCCTGGCCCGCCAGGCTCGTCCCCCCGCCGCGGCTCACCACGGGGACTCCCAGCTCGTGGCAGACGCGGACGGCCCGCGCGCCGTCCTCGACCGTGGCCGGCACGACGACGCCGATCGGCACCTGGCGGTAGTTGGAGCCGTCGGTCGAGTAGGCGCCGCGGGCAGCCGGGTCGAAGCGCACGTCGCCCCCGACGAGCTCCTTCAGGCGCTCCTCGAGCACGCGGACGTCGATGGCCGCCAGCCGCCGCATCTCCGGCGGGGCGACGCGTTCCACGGCGGTCATCGGGCGCGGAGCTGGGAGATCTTGTCCTTGAACAGCGTCGTCGCTATCGACGCCTTGTGCGGCTGGCCCCGCAGCCACGCCGTCGCGAACTTGCGGGCCTGCTCGTAGGTGACCTTGCCGGGCAGCGGCGGCTCGTCGGCGTCGACGTCGACGTCGACCAGCGACGGCCCGTCGTGGCGCAGCGCCTCGGAGATCGCTCCCTTGAGGTCGGCCGGGTCGGTCACCTTGACGCCCAGGCCGCCGCACGAGCGCGCCCAGGCGGAGAAGTCGCTGCGGGGCTCGGCGAAGCGCACGCCGTGCTCCGGGTAGCCGAGCACCATCTGCTCCCAGAGGATCTGGCCGAGCGCGTGGTTGTTGTTGACCACGACGGTGATCGGCAGGCCGTGCTCGGCGGCGGTGAGGAACTCCGCCATCAGCATGGCGAAGCCTCCGTCGCCGACGTAGGCGATCACCTGGCGGTCCGGGAACGTGTGCTGGAGGCCGACGGCGTACGGCAGGCCGGGCGCCATCGTCGCGAGGTTGCCGGAGAGGTAGAACTCGCGCTCGCCGCGGATCGTCCAGTGGCGCGCGGCCCACGTCGCGATCGTGCCGGAGTCGCAGGTGAGGATCGCGTCGTCGTCGGCGAGGTCGTCGATGACACCCACCAGGAACTGGGGTGCGATCGGGGTGCGCTTCGCGTCCTCGAGCGCCTCCATGTCCGAGCGCCAGGAGTCCATCTTCTTCTGGTACGACGCGAGGTGGTCGTTGTTGCCCCGCGGCTTGAGCAGCGGGAGGAGCGCAGCGAGACCCTCCTTGGCGTCACCGATCATCGGCACCTCGGTGGGCAGCCGCGCGCCGGCGCGGGTGGGGTCCGCCTCGATCTGGACGACCTTCACCTTGCCCGGCTCCGGCAGGTGCTTGGTGTAGGGGAAGTTCGTGCCCACCATCAGCAGCACGTCGCAGTCCTCGACGAGCTCCTCGCCCGGCTTCGTGCCCAGCAGGCCGATGCCACCGACGGTGTAGGGCGAGTCGTCGGGCACGACGGCCTTTCCCTTGAGCGTCTTGATGACGGGCGCTCCCCACGCCTCGGCCACGGCCAGTACCTCGGCCCGGGCGTGGGCCGCGCCGACACCGACGAGCATCGCGGGCCGCTCCGCCTCGTTGAGCACGTCCGCCGCGGCCATGAGGTCCTCCTCGCGCGGGCGCCCCGGGGACGGCAGCCAGACGGGCGCGGTCGCCGGCGGGTTGGCCGGAGCCACGTGGGCGTAGGGGTCGGCGTCGGCGTCCGCCACCTGCACGTCGTTCGGGAAGCACAGGTGCGCGACCCCCATGCGCGACAGTGCCGTGCGCATGGCGAGGTCGACGACGCCGGGGAGCTGCGCCGGGTTGGTGACGACGAGGTTGTACTCGGCGACGTCGGCGTAGAGCTGGTCGAGGGCGACCTCCTGCTGGTAGCCGGTGCCGAGGACGCTGGTCTCCTGCATGCCGGTGATCGCGAGGACCGGGGCGTGGTCGAGCTTGGCGTCGTAGAGGCCGTTGAGCAGGTGGATGCCGCCGGGGCCGGAGGTCGCCAGGCAGACACCGACGCGCCGGGTCGCCTTAGCGTATGCGGAGGCCATGAACGCCGCGGCCTCCTCGTGGTGCACGAGGACGAACCGCACCTTGTCGGTGTGCCGCCGCAGGCCCTCCATGATCCCGTTGATCCCGTCGCCGGGTATTCCGAAGACGGTGTCGACCCCCCACTCCGCGAGCCGCTCGACCAGCGCTTCCGATGCGATCCGTCCCATGTCCAGGCCTCCTCGTCTCGTCCTCGTCCCGACGGACGCGCGACATCGCCGGCGTACCGCGGTGGTCGTGGCGCCGGAGCGGGGTCGCTCGCTCGTCGCCGTCGCTCGCCGTACCCCTCGTCGCTCCTCGGAAACGGCGATGTCCGCGTTCGTCGCCGCGCGCCGGAGGATCGCGCGCCGGGCTCCGTCTTCCGGACGGACGGGCGTGCGCATGAGTGGGCCCGGCGGGGCGTGGGCAGCACCGGGCGCGATGGAGCTCTCGACGAACGAACAGCCCTGGCCCCTCGTCGCCGTGTCGACGGTGATGGTCGTGCTCGGCGTGGCCTGCGCCGCCTTCGTCGCCGTCGACGTGGCGCGACGTCCTCAGCGCATGGGCGTGATGAGCCTCGTGTGGCCGCTGACCGCCCTGTTCGGCTCGCTGCTGTGGCTGGCCGCCTACCTGCGCTGGGGCCGCGCGACGCGGCGCGGCGAGCCGCGTCCCGATCAGGACGACGAGCCGCCGATGGCGGTCTCGGTGTTCACCGGAGCCTCGCACTGCGGCGCCGGATGCGCGCTCGGCGACCTGCTCGTGGAGTGGCTGGTGCTCCTGCTCCCCGCCGCCGCGGTGCTGGGCGGCTCGGGCTGGCTGTTCGAGGACCGGATCTACGCCACGTGGGTGCTCGACTTCGTGGCCGCCTTCGCCATCGGCATCGCGTTCCAGTACTTCGCGATCGCCCCCATGCGGGGCCTCGGGCTGCGCAAGGGGCTCAAGGCCGCTGTCACCGCCGACACCTTCTCCATCTCGTCGTGGCAGGTCGGCATGTACGGGACGATGGCCCTGGTGCAGCTCTGGATCCTCCCGGCGGCGATCGGCGGGCGCGCCGCCGTCTCGTCTCCCACGTTCTGGGCCGCTATGCAGATCGCCATGCTGGTCGGGTTCGCCACCGCCTACCCGGTCAACTGGCTGCTGATCCGCCGCGGCGTCAAGGAGCGCATGTAGACCGCGTCTCCCGTCCGCGGCCGGCACCGCGCGCGGACCGGCGTGACCCCCGCTACTGCGCGCCGTCCGGCGCCGGATCGACCGGCACGCGGAACGCCTTGCGCTTGGGCTTGACCGGGCGCATGAGGAACTCCGGGCGGCGCTGCCCGTCGGGCCCGAGCGCGGGGCGGGTCAGGGCGAGCCACTCGCGGTAGACCTCGCGGGAGCGCCGGGTGTCCACGACGACGTCGCCGTAGCGGTCGTCGGCGTGCGCGGGCTCGAGCCGCACCTTCTGCAGCCAGCAGTGCGCGCCGGACCACGGGTCCGGCTGCACGGGGAACGCGAGGTTCTGGTGCACACCGGGGTCGTCCCAGTGCACGCGGGCGCTGTCGGCGTCGGACGACTCGAACGGTGCGACCCCGGACGTGTAGCGCAGCATCCAGCGGCCCTCGCCGTCCGGCCGGGACAGGTCGACCTTGCCGCTGACCCAGCGGCTCCCCTCGCCCTCGTTCGCCCGCCACCTGCCCATGTGATGGGAGAGCGCGCAGACACCGGGGCGGATCGCCTCCGTGGACCACACGCGGGCCACGAAGTGGCCGATCGCGGTGGTGATGCGCACGAGGTCGCCGGTGCGCACCCCCGCGCGGGCGGCGTCGACCGAGTTGAGCCACAACGGGTGGGTGTTGCTGATCTCGTTGAGGTACTTGGCGTTTCCGGACCGCGTGTGGATCATCGTCGGCAGGCGGAAGGTAGGGATCAGCACCAGCTCGCCGGCCCCGACGTCGACCTTGCGCCGGCTCACGTGCGACTCGATGTAGCCGGGTGTCGCGTGCTCGGGCCAGCCCCAGTCGCGCAGCGACGTGGAGTAGATCTCGAGCCGGCGCGAGGGCGTGAGCCAGCCGGCCGTTCGGGTGCCGTCGTCGTGGACGAGCCCGACCGCGCCGGCCTCGCCGACGAGCGGGGGCGCCGAGTCGAGCGTGACGGGCTTGCGGAGCACCCCTCCCGGCTCCTCGACCGCTCCGTCGAGCTCGGCCTCGGTGAGCGGCCGCTCGTCGAGCCGGTACACGTCCTTCGCGACCTCGACGACGCCGAACTTCCTCATGTACGCCAGCGGTGTGAGCCCGAGGGCCTCCGCCTTCTCGGGCAGGCCGGGCACCTGGTTCTCGAAGATCCACCGGTAGTACTCGTCGACGGTGACCTTCTCACCGGGCCGGTACGGGGACTCGAAGTACTGCCGGATGCCCAGCGACCCGTCCGGGTCGATCCGCCACGACAGCTCGAACCAGAACTCGTTCTCCTCCCACACCTCGCCGGGATTGGCGTCGCGGGTGTCGGCGACGGGCATGCCGAGCCGCTCCATCGCCACCCGGCGCACCGGCTGCCGGAAGCCGAGCCACTTGGCCGCGTGCGTCTCGTACGAGTGCGTGTCGTGGCGCTCGGCGCCGTTGCCCATGGGCAGCACGTAGTCGGCGAACTCCGCCGTCTCCGACCAGGTGGGCGTGAGCGCGACGTGCAGGCCCACCTGCGACTCGTCGGTGAGCGCCTCGAGCCAGCTGAAGCCGTCCGGGTTGGTCCAGACCGGGTTGTAGACCCGGGAGAAGTACACCTCCACGTGGCCGCGGCCGTCCTTGAGGAAGTGCGGCAGGAGGATCGACAGCTCGTTGGTCGACAGCGGGTACTCGCGCGGCCAGAGCAGCTCGTTCCAGCTCTCGTGCGCCGGCGGCATGTTCGGCCCGTGGGGGATGAACTTGTCCCAGCCGTTGGGGCTCGTGCCGCCGACCGTGCCCACGCTCCCCGTGAGGACGACGAGGAGCATCAGCGCGCGCGACACGGTCCAGCCGCCGTAGTTGCCGGCGGCGGCGCTGCGCCACACGTGCGCCGCGAGGCGGTTGCCCGCGCCGGCGACGGTGCGCGCGAGCTCCTCGACCTGGGCGACCGGGATGTCGGCCTCCTGCGCGGCGAACTCGAACGTGTAGTGCGCGTAGTCGTCGGTGAGCCGGTCGAGGAACGTGGCGAAGTCCTGCGGGGCCTCGGGGTGCAGGTTGGCGAGGTACTCGCGCCAGTTGAGCCACCGCTCGAGGTACGCCTCGTCGATGCTGCGCGTGCGCAGCAGGTACGCCGCCACCGCGAGCAGGATCGCGGCCTCGCTGCCCGGCCAGGGCGACATCCACAGGTCCGCGTGCGAGGCGGTGTTGGACAGCCGCGGGTCGAGGACGACGAGACGCGCGCCGTTGCGCTTGGCGTCCATGATCCGCTGGGCGTGCGGGTTGAAGTAGTGGCCCGTCTCGAGGTGGCTGGAGAGCAGGAGGATCACGCGCGCGTTGGCGTGGTCCGGCGAGGGGCGGTCGAAGCCGCCCCACATCGTGTAGCCGAATCGGGCGCCGGCGGAGCAGATGTTGGTGTGGCTGTTGTGCCCGTCGACGCCCCACGCCATGAGGAACCGCTCGGCGAAGCCGTCCTCGCCGGGGCGACCGACGTGGTACATGATCTCGTCGCGCCGGCCCTCCGACATCGCGCGGCGCATCCGTGCGGCGATGTCGTCGAGCGCGTCGTCCCAGGTGACCTGCTCCCAGCCTCCGCCGCCCCGCGGGCCGACGCGGCGCAGCGGGTGCAGGATCCGCTCGGGGTCGGTCACCTGGTTGATCGTGGCGGGTCCCTTGGCGCAGTTGCGTCCGCGCGAGCCCGGGTGCGCGGGGTTGCCCTCGAACTTGCGCACCGAGAGGTCGGAGCGGTCGATGTAGGCGAGCAGCCCGCAGGCCGACTCGCAGTTGAAGCACGTGGTGGGGACCAGGGTGTACTCGGCGGACTCGCGCCGGGGGTGCGCCTTGGGGTCGTCGAGCAGGACGCAGTCCCACTGCTCGACGGGCGGGAAGTTGCGCAGCCCGAAGCGGGTGCGCATGCCCGGCAGCTCGGGGCCGGAGCCCTGCGTCATCGGCGTCGCCTCCGTGTGCTCGGTCATGACAGCGGCACGTCCTGCGCGGCCCGGACGAACACGCTCTCGTACGCGAGCAGGGCCCCCTGCACGAGGGCGCCGGCCACCGCGGCCAGCCACAGGCCAGGCCCCGACGTCGCGCTCCAGCCGGTGGCCGCGAGCACGAGGGCGAGGCAGGCGAGCCCGACCCCGCCCAGCCAGAACGTCCGCGCGTAGCGCCCTCTCACGATCATGTGGGCCGCGGCGGCGGCGTTGCGCGAGGCGTGCCGCCCGGAGTACTCGACCAGCAGCATGAGCAGGTGCACGGCCGTCGAGACGGCGAGCACCCGGATGGTCCACGGCCGCAGCGCGGTCTCGGTGGAGACCACCGTCTCCGTCAGGACCAGCACACCCGACCCGACCATGACCGCCTGCACGAGCAGGTGCCAGAACAGCAGCGGCGACTGCCACAGGTCGCGGCCCTCGGCCTGGCCGAAGAGGAACGCGCTGTAGCCCGCAAGCAGCACCGCGGCGACGGCGCTGAGCCCGATGATCCAGGCGCGCGGCGCCGTGGCGCCGAGGTAGGAGGCGCCGAGCCACAGCACGGTGAGCCCCGAGAAGGCGACCATGATCCAGCCGGCCCGCATGAGCCAGGAGGTGGGGTTGGGCTTGAGGAAGATGAACCAGAAGCGCTCGGGCCGCTTGAGCTCGCCCACCAGCAGCGCGCCGGTGACGGCCGTCCCCACGAGGCCCACGACCGGTGCCACCCAGTCGCCGACGGCTCCCGTCCCGAACCCCAGCGCCATGGCCAGGGCGGTGACCAGCACCACGCCCGCCGCCCAGCCCTTGGTCCAGAGGTAGGCCGTCACCTGCCAGCCCCACGGGCGCGGGTGCGCGGTGTTGAGCGTGGTGCGCGCGTCGGTGACGGGGTCGCGCGGGAGGTCGGCGGCCACCTCGCGGCGGTGCGCGTCCGGCGTGGCCCACAGGTAGGTGTCGTCGACGGGAGCGGCGAGGGGGTCGAGCACGGCGCGGTCGGCCCCCACGTAGAAGACGTTCGGACCGGTGTTCTGCTCCGGTGACCGCACCTGAGTCTCCGTGGTGCGGACCAGGCGCGAGAGCGAGCTGGTGAGGTCGTCGATGTCGCCCACCCAGATGGACTCCGTGGGGCAGACGACCACGCACGCGGGCTCGAGGCCCTGGTCGATGCGGTGGGCGCAGAAGTTGCACTTGGCCGCGGTGTTCGTGTCCTCGTCGATGTAGATCGCGTCGTAGGGGCAGGCCTGCATGCACGAGCGGCAGCCGATGCATCTGCTGTTGTCGAAGTCGACGATGCCGTCGTCGCGCTTGAACAGCGCCTGCGTCGGACAGATCTTCACGCACGGCGCGTCGGTGCAGTGGTTGCACCGCATGACGCCGAACTCGCGGGTGGTGTCCGGGAACTCGCCCTTGTCGATGTACTTCACCCACGTGCGGAACTGGCCCAGGGGCACCTGGTGCTCGGTCTTGCAGGCGACGGTGCAGGCGTGGCAGCCGATGCACGTCCGCTGGTCGATGGCGAACGCGTACTGCACCGGCGCCTCCCGCGGGCTCGCGAACTTCGTGCCTGGTCTCGGCCGCGTGGACGCCGGGTCTCCCGGGCGCGTGCGGCGACGCGCCTACGCTAGCCGCCGCCCGCGGGACGGTCGCCCCGAGTGGGGTGCCCCGCGTCCACCGATGGTCCTGCGACCCCGCGTGCGCGCCGGGCTCAGCCCTCGGCCGGCTGCGGGTCTCGCGCGGGGGCCGGGTCGTCGGTGCGCTCGAGGACGCGCAGGACGAGCACCGTCGTCGCGGTGGTGGCGGCGACGAGCAGCAGCCCGGCCGCGACGAACACCGCGGTGGCGCCGAACGTCGAGGAGCGGGCGCCCTCGTCGAGGACGATGCCGAGCGGGATGGCCAGGGCCACGGCCGCGAGCACCCCGGACCCCACCAGGAGCCGGCGCGCCGTGCGGCCCACCGGCGGCACGGGCGGCACCTGCCCCGACGGCGCGTCGTCCGCCGCCCCGGGCGGGGACTGCTCGAGCGGCTCGGGCGCCCGCGTCGTGGGCGGTGGCGCGCCGCGCCGGTCGGCGGGTGCCGCGTCCGGCGTCACGGCGGTGGCTCCGTCCGGATGCACCGCCGGCGTCGGCTCGGGCGCCGGGGCGTGGGCGTCGTCGTCGCGGGGCGCCCGCCGCAGGAGCAGCACCAGGCCGGCCACCGCGGTCCACGACGCGACCAGCAGCAGGGAGGCCAGGGAGTCGCCGGCCCGGTGCCAGCCCGAGGTCATGGTGGCGATCGCGGCGAGGGCTGAGAACCCGATGCCCACCAGGGCCACCGGCGTGCGCAGGCGGCGCGGCAGCACGACGAGCAGCGCCACGACGGCGGAGAACGCGGCGGTGGTGTGGCCGCTGGGCAGGCTGTTGAGCGTCACGGGCGCGCTCTCCGACAGCCCGAGGTCGGGTCGCGAGAGCAGGAAGCTCTTGAGCAGGCGCGAGCTGACGTTGGCCGCGACGAGCAGGCCGACCGCGACCAGGCCGTCGTCGCGGCGGTCGCGCGCCAGTGCGACGACGGCCACGAGCGCGACCGCCCCCGCGATCGAGGTCGCCGTCACGAGGTCGAGCACGGTGTTCATGCCCGAGAGGAACGCCGGCACCTGCACGTCGGCCCCGCGCAGCGCGACGTCGCCGACGATCCGCCCGGCGACGGTGCGCACGGTGAGCTCGTAGACCAGGACCAGCCCGGCCAGGCACCCGGCCCACACCGCGACCAGCCAGGCCGCCGTGCGCTCCCACGGCGCGGCGGAGGGCTCGGGCGACGTCACCCCTCCTTCGTACCAGCGACCCGCCGCGCGTGGGGCGAGAGCCGTGTCTCGGTCCTGTCGCCCGTCGTTCGCAGCGGACCGGGGAGCGAGCGACGTCGCCGAGCGCACGGACCGATGCCGGCAGGCGGCCCACGTCGCCCCGGGGCCGCCCTCGTTGACGCGCCGCCACGACGCGACAGGCGGTCGGGCCTACGCGCCGGTGACGGCCGGGACGGCGGAGACCGCGAGCGCCTCGACCCGGGCGTGGATCGCGTCGACCGCCGCCGCGGTCTCGGGCTTCATCACGACGCTGCGCAGGATGCGTCCGCTCGGCACGTCGGCGGCCACGTCGTGGCCGCGTGCGGCGAGGGCGTCGGCGCCGACGGCGTAGGTCGCGAGGAACACCGGATCGACCGGGTCGGCCATGCCGGCGTCGAGCACCGCGCCCGAGACGGCGTCCACCTGCGAGAGCAGGCGGCCGGGCACGCGGGGCAGGTAGGTCACGATGTCCAGCGCCGGCTGCTGGTACAGGTCGAGGACGTCGGAGGCCTCGAGCAGCCCGGCCCAGCGCAGCGCCGCCACCCGGCCGGGGCGCAGCACCGCGCCGAGCCCGTCCGGGGTGAGCGGGAACACCTGGAGGGTGAGCCACAGCGCGGCGGCGGCCGCCCCCGCGCGGCTGCACTCGAGCGAGATCTCGCCGAGGTGCAGCTCGTCGGAGGTGAAGTAGGTGTAGGGCGAGTCGTGGTCGTAGAAGCGGCCCACCGACGGGTCCCGGAACAGCACGGCGCCGCAGCCGTAGGGCTGGAGGCCGTGCTTGTGCGGGTCGACGACGAACGAGTCGGCGTCGGCCGCCGCGAGCCAGGGAGCCGGGTCGACCCCACCGGGGCTGTCGTCGGCGACGAGGCGGAAGAAGCCGCCGTACGCGGCGTCCACGTGCACCCGGGCCCCGTGGCTGCGGGCCAGCGGGAGGATCTCGTGGAGCGGGTCGACGGCGCCGAGCCCGGTGGTGCCGAGGCTGGCGACCACGGTGCCGACGTCGTGCGTGGCGAGCACCTCGGCGAGGGCGTCGAGGTCCATGCGTCCCGCCGCGTCGGTGGGCACCGTGATCCCGCGCACGCCGAGCACCCGGCACATCCGCGCGTGGGTGTAATGGGCGTCGGCGCTGAACGCGACGGCCCGGCCCGGGTGGGTCTCGCGGGCGACGTAGAGGGCCTCGAGGTTGGCGATCGTGCCGCTCGAGGTGAGGTGCCCGAGGTGGTCGGCGAGCCCGACCATCGCCGCCAGCGAGGCCACCACCTCCTTCTCCATGGCTGCGGTGGCGGGACCGCCGTCGAGCGCGTGGTTGTTGGGGTTGACCTGCATCGCGGCGAGGTAGCCGACCATCGCGACGGGGTGCGGCGGCTTGAGCATCTGCCCGGCGTAGGACGGGTGGCCGAAGGGGTAGTTGTTGCGCAGCCGCTCGGTGAGCTCGGCGAACGGACCGGCGAGCCGATCGTCGGTCACGTCGAGGACGGCCGCGGCCTCGTACGGCGGGTAGCCCGCCATCCAGGCGTCGTACGCCTCGTGAGCGGCGCGCAGCCAGCGGTCGAGGTCCACCGTGCCGTCTCCGTCCTGCGCGGGCGCTCGCCCGCGGCGCCGCCATCGTGCCACCGGCCCGGGGTCCTGCTCCGGCGGGGCGGGAGGCTGGCGAGGCCCGGGCGCGGGTCGGCGCCGGGCGCCGGGCTCAGCCCGTGGCCAGTGGGAAGCCCTCGTCGAGCCAGCCCGTGACGCCGCCCACCATCTTCTTGACCGGCCGGCCCAGCCGGGCCAGGCGCAGCGCCGCGCGGTCGGCGCCGTTGCAGTGCGGCCCCGCGCAGTAGACGACGAACAGCGTCTCGGACGGGTACTCGTCGAGCCGCTCGGCCGTGAGCTCGCGGTGCGGCAGGTGCGTCGCGCCCTCGACGTGGCCGGCGTCCCACCCGCCCCGACCGCGGACGTCGAGCAGCACGAAGCCCGCAGACCCGGCCGCGAGCGCCTCGTGCACGTCCCAGCAGTCGGTCTCGAGGGAGAGCAGGGCGGCGAAGTGCTCGGCCGCCCGCTCGGGGGCGGCCGCGGGGGTCTCGGTGACGGCGTTGGTGACGACGGTCATGTCTCTCTCCAGGTCCGGGGGCACGACCCTGCCCTGTCCGGCGCGTCCCATGCCACCGCGATCGGCCGGGTTCCGCGCCGCGCGGGCACCGGGTGGCTCGCGGCCCTCGGCGTGGGCCATGCTCGTGCCTGCCAGGCCCGTGCCTCCGACCCGGGCCGGACAGCTGCGAGGAGCCGCCCCGTGACCCGCTACGGCCCGATGTTCGGCCCGGACTTCACCTTCCTCGGCGTCGAGCGCTGCACCGTCGACGAGCCGGAGACCTACGCCGGGGCCGACGTCGTCATCGTGGGCGCGCCGTTCGACGGCGGCACGTCCTACCGCGCGGGGGCGCGCTTCGGCCCGCAGGCCATCCGCGCGGCCGACTACCTGCCCCACGACGGGTCGCGGCCCTCGCTGGCGCTGCGGGTGGACGCCCTGCGCGACCTCACGGTGCTCGACGCGGGCGACGTGGAGATGTTCAGCGGCGACGCCGAGCGCTCCTGCCGCGACCTCGAGGCCGCGATCGAGACGGTCGCGCGATCGGGTGCGGTGCCGGTGGTGCTCGGCGGCGACCACACGATCACGTGGCCGGACGCCACCGGCGTCGCGCGGGCGCGCGGGTGGGGGCGCATCAGCGTCATCCACTTCGACGCCCACGCCGACACCGGCGACATCACCTTCGGCTCGCTCATCGGTCATGGCCACCCCATGCGCCAGCTCATCGAGTCCGGCGCCGTGCGCGGCGACCGCTTCCTCCAGGTGGGCCTGCGCGGCTACTGGCCCGAGCCGGAGACGCTGGACTGGATGGCCGACCGGGGCATGCGCTCCTACGAGATGACCGAGATCGTGCACCGCGGCCTCGAGGTCTGCCTCGACGAGGCGTTCGAGATCGCGCTCGACGACTGCGACGGCGTCTTCCTCTCGGTCGACATCGACGTGTGCGACCCGGGCCACGCACCGGGCACGGGGACGCCGGAGTCCGGTGGCCTGTCCGCGCGCGAGCTGCTCGACTCGGTGCGCCGCATCGCGGTGTCGCTCCCGGTCGTCGGCATGGACGTCGTCGAGGTGGCACCGCCGTACGACCACGCCGACATCACCGCGTCGCTGGCCAACCGCGTGGTGCTCGAGGCGCTCTCGGGCATGGCGCGGCGACGCCACGACGCGGCCCACGGCACGTCGTGGGACCCTGCGCGGCCGCTGCTCGACGGCCGCGGCACCGCCGGCTGAGGCAGTGGCCCGTTCGGACCCTCGGAGCCGACCAGGGGTCCGAGTGCCCGCGGGGGCTCGGCGTACCACAATGACCGGCGTGCCCCTCCACGACTCCCTGCGGCTGCGCCAGGTCTTCGGCGCGTTCCCGTCCGGGGTGACGGCGGTCGCGGCGCTGGTGGGCGGCGAGCCGGTGGGGATGTCGGCGAGCAGCTTCACCTCGGTGTCGCTGGAGCCGCCGCTGGTGTCGGTGTGCATCGCGCACACCTCCACCACGTGGCCCCGGATCGCGCACGCGCCGCGCCTCGGCGTGAGCGTGCTGGCGCACGACCAGGAGTGGGTCGCCCGGCTCATGGCCGCGCGCGACACCGACCGCTTCGCCGGTGTGCGGTGGCGGGCGCTCCCCGGCGGCGCCGTGGTGCTCGACGGCGCGAGCGCCTGGCTCGACTGCACGGTGCAGGACCGCTTCCGCGCCGGCGACCACGACATCGTGGTGCTGCGGGTGGAGGAGCTCGACGCCGATCCGCTCAACCCGCCGCTGGTCTTCCACGCCAGCGGGTTCCGCCGCCTGGAGGTCTGACCCCTCAGGGTCGGCTCAGGGGCGGCTGGGGGACTCTCCCCGACGCGGCACGGCCCGCGTGGCGCCTAGCGTCGCGGCGTGCTGACCTGGACCGTGGTGTGCGCGGGCGCGTGGGCCGACCTGGAGCTCGCGACGGCGCGCGCCGTCGCCGCCCTAGAGGCCGTGCGCGTCGACGGCCGAGGCGATGAGGTCGGTGTAGGCCTTGCGTCCGGCGGTGTCCGGGTGGACGTCGTCGGCCCCGAACCACGACCGATGGCCCGCGGCCAGCTTGTGCCAGTCGACGAGCACGACGTGACCGGCGGTGAAGGAGGCGGCGCACCGCGCGAGGACGTCGTTGTCCCGCGCCTCCCAGCTGCGCGGGACGCGGACGTTGACCAGGAACACGCGCCGGTCGGGCCCGGCCGCGCGCACCACGGCGCGGCAGTCGTGCATGGTGACGACGCCGTTGGTGCCGAGGTGCACGATCACGTTGCGGGGCAGCCCGCCCTTGGCGTCCTTGCGCAGGATCGTGTTCACCGCCGCGCCGAACTGCCGGCTCACCTTCGCGTCGACGTCGAACCCGCGGGCCCTCAGCAGGGGCTTGGAGCCGAGCATCACCGAGTCGCCGATGGCGAAACGGCCCTCGCGGATCGTCGGGGACGGCGAGGCGCTCGGTGACGCCGGGGCGGTGCCGCTCGGGCCCGGCGCCGGGGGCGCCGCTGCGGGCGAGGACGCCGTGGGGGACCCGGCAGAGGTCGTCGCCGAGGTCGCCGGGCCGGCGGCCGAGGAGGCGGTCGCGCAGCCCGCGAGCAGCAGTGCGCAGGCGCTGATCGCGAGCGGGAGCACGGGACGGCGCACCCGTCGAGGCTACCTGCCGCCCCGAGCCGGCCCGGACGGCGAGCGGCTCAGCGGACGGCCGCCGCGACGCGTCAGCGCACGAGGACCGAGGCGGTGGTGTAGGTGCGCGGGAGGTAGCCGATCGCCCCGACCCGCAGCTGGAGCGAGATCCGGTGCCCGCGCCAGCTCGGCCCGGGCCGGAACCGGCTGCGGGTCGCGACGGGCGCGTTGAGCACCCGCCCGTCCTTGAGCCAGTGGAAGCTGCCGGCCGTGGGGCGCGGGTCCCAGCGCCCGCCCCACCCGTAGAGGAACGACCCCACCGCCGCGGTGCCGCGGAACGCCGGCGCCGCCAGCATCTGCAGGGGGACGCGCGGCACCGCCACGCGCACGCTGTAGGCGTAGGAGCTCGCGTAGCCGGCGCGCTGCGCGCTCACCCGCACCTGGAGGTCATGCCCCGCGTCGGCGGCCACGACGTGGTAGTGGCTCGAGGTCGCGCCGGGGATCCAGTGCCCGTCGCGCAGCCAGTGGTAGGAGTACGTCGTCGTGCCGGTGTCCGGGGTGGCCGTCCACGTGCCGGTGGAGGCGACGAGGCCGTGCCCCACGAGCGGCCGGCCGGAGACCCGCGGCCGGGTCGCGTTGGCGAGCCGGCCCTGCCCGGTGCCGCTCATGGTCACCTGGAGCACTCCCTGGCCCGTGGTGGGCGTGAGGGTCCACGCGTCGTTCTGCGCGCCCACGCTCTGCGGGGAGAAGGTGACGGTGCGGGTGATGGTCTCGCCCGGCGCGAGCGTCGTCCCCTCGGGGATCGGCTTGTCGCCGTGGAAGTCCGCGCGCGCGGGCGCCTTGGCCACCGCGAACGCGAACGGCGTGCCGCCGTCGTTCTTCAGCGTGAACGAGATCTGCCGGCTCGACCCGACCGGCACGGTGCCGAAGGGCAGCGAGGTGCGGCTGAGCGCGAGGTGCCCCGGGGGAGCGGCCGCGCCGCTGACGTGCAGCGTGACGTTGCCCGCATCGGAGTGGAAGGTGATCGAGTCCGCGAACGTGCCGGGGTCCTTCGGGGGTGCGAACGACACGGTGACCGACACCGACTGCCCACCTGCCAGGGTCGATCCGTTGGGCGGTGCTCCGGTGACGGAGAACGGCGGGTTGGGACCGCTCACCGAGCCGAACGTGAGCGAGGTCTGGCCGGCATTGGTGAGCGTGACCGTGTTGGCGGCCGGGGCGGACTTCACCGCCAGGGTGCCGAGGTCGAGGGTGCCCGGCGTGATCGTGAGGCGCGCCGCGGACTCCACGCCCGTGCCCGAGAGGTCAGCGCCGATCCTGTACGCCGGCGAGCTGGTGCTCGCGGTGAGGATGCCGGCGGCGGCCCCCGTGGTCGTGGGATGGAAGGTTACCGGGACGGTGACCGTGTCGCCGTCATGGAGCTGGAGCGGCAGCGCCTTCGCCGTGCCGTTCACCGACGGCGTGCCGCTCGTGAACGGCCCCTTGGCAACGTCGAGCGCCGTGATCGTCGAGCTGCCGTGCGCGGTGAAGGTGGCCGTCCCCGACGAGGAGCCGTTGACCACGGTCGCGGGGAACGAGACGGTCGACGCGGTGAGCGGCGAGGTGGCCAGCGGGCCGTAGCCGAGCACGTGGCCGTCGTAGGTGCCCACGTACACGTGGCCGTTGGGCCCGATGCCGGGCGGCGTGAACTTGGTCGCCGTGCCCACCGCGAAGCTGCGCACCTCGGCGAAGTCGCCGCCGGAGGTCGGCACGGCCTTGAGCGCGACGAGCCGCGCGTTGGGCACGCCGCCGCCGTCGCCGGGGGTCGAGGACATCACGGCCCACAGCAGCGCCGAGCCGTCGGCGGTGCCGTTGGAGGTGACCACGACGTTGGAGGAGCCGAAGCCCCACGCGGTGCTCGACGTCGCCACCTTCGAGAGCGTGGGCGTGCCGCTGGCGTCGACGCCGTACTTGTAGGCGTAGAGGTTGCCAGCCCGGCCCTGGCCCCACGACACGGCCTGCGAGCCCGGGCCGGCCGTGGGGATGTAGACGTAGCCGCCGTCGCCGCCCCACACCGACGGCTGCGACCACACGCCGCCGTTGGGCCCGACGACGCCGACGACGGCGCTGCTGTCCGGGCAGGACGCGCGCTGGCCGCCGAGGTTGTCGCGGTCGAGCAGGTAGACGTAGCCCTCCTTGCCCGCGGCCACCACCAGGCGAGGGTGGCTCGAGGTGCCGAACTGCGCCTCGGGCAGCAGGGCGATGCCGCCGGACCCGAGGTCGAGGTCGTTCTGGTCGAGGAAGCCCTCCGTGCACGGCCGGAAGAAGTCGTTGACGGTGATGTTGTTGACCGAGCTTGCGCCGGTGTCGACGTGCAGGCGCACCACCGCGTTGGACCACTCGGTTGGCTGGTTCGTGCGGTCGTAGTTGTTGACGTCGGGCTGGAACGCGTTGCCGATGGCCGCGAGGATGTTGCCGCTGCCGTCGCTGGCCAGCCCGCCGCCGGACATCCAGATGCCGCCGCCCGGGTTCGTGGTGTTCTGTGTGTGGTCGGACCACACCGTGGTGATGGCCCCGCTGCCGGCGTCGACGCCGAAGATCCAGCCCGACCACGGCGGCACCTGGCAGTGCGCGCTGAACGCGGCGTACACGTGCCCGTCGAGCAGCAGCAGCCCGGGGCGCTGCGACTGCTGCGTGGCGTTGAAGTCGTTGCCCCGGCTCGTACCGATGAGCTCGCGGGGCGGGAAGGCGTCCGTGCCGTCGTTCAGGTTCAGCGCCCGCAGGTAGAACGTGTCCGGGCCCGAGGTGCCGCTCTTGTACTCGTTGTCGACGACGTACACGCGCCCGGTGGTGGTGTCCACCACCGGGGTGCTCGTGATGCCGATGTGGGGCTTGAGGTCCAGGCACGACTGGTTGGTCGACAGCGTGGTCGGGTCGAACGGCGCACCGAACTGGCGGTGCCAGATCTCGGCGCCGGTGTCCGCGTCGAGCCCGTAGACCCGGTTCTCCTCGGTGGCGACGATGAGTATCTGACGCGGCTGCCCCGCAACGGAGCCGAGGGCGACGACGGGCTGGGCGTAGATCTGTCCTGTGACCTGCGTGCTGAAGAGCTGCCCGAACTGGGTGGGGTCGTGCACGAGGTTGGGCGTGAGCAGCGGCTGGTCGCGGTACCAGTTGGTGCGGTTGGTGTCCGCGCCGCGGGTGACCTGCCCGGAGACCGGCGAGGCTGCCTGCGCGTCCGGGGCGGACCGGGTCTGCACGAGCATCGTCGCGACGAGGGCGAGCAGGGCCAGCAGGGCCGCCGGGCGCACGACGCGACGCTGCCGCCGCGTGCCACCGCTGGGAGTCCCGGCCACGTGCTCTCTCCTTCCGCCGGGCCACCGGTCGGGGCGCCGTGCAGGACGAACTCCACCACGGATTCCGCCCTGACACATCAGCACGACGGCCGATCACCCGGTTCACGGACGGCATGACGACGCCCCGTGCCCGGACGGGCACGGGGCGTCGTGATCAGCGGCCGTACGGGCTATCCGATGGCCTTCGCCTTGGCGGTCTGGAACTCCTCCTCCGAGATGACTCCCTTGTCGCGCAGGTCGGCGAGGCGGGCGATCTCCTCCGAGGCGCTCGGGCCGGAGCCGGCCACCGAGCGGATGTAGGCCTCCTGGGCCTGCTGGGCGTTGGTCATCGCCGCCACGTTGCGCTCGGCCATCGAGTTGCCGCGCGCGATGAGGTACACGAACACCCCGAGGTAGGGCAGCACGATGACGAAGATGATCCACAGCGTCTTGGCGACGCCGCCGAGGTCCTTGCTGCGGAAGATGTCCGTGAACACCACGATGAGCAGCCAGAACCAGATGATGAACATGAAGAGCCAGAGGATGTCCCAGAGGATCTCCCCCGAGCCCAGTTCGGCAAGCAGACGCATGACGTGCCCTTCCGTCCCGCGCTCGCGCGGGCGAGTCCGCCGGCCCGCGGTGGTCCGGTCGGCGTCATCCTGGCAGCGGTGACGCCCCCTTCGCGCCCGGACGGCGCGACGGGCCGGCCCCGGGCGGCGCAGCGCTGCGCGCCACCCGCGCGCGATCGTGGTTCACTTCCGGTGTCCGAGCGGTGCACCGTGCGTGCGACGAGGGAGGCCCGGAATGTCGCGACCGTCCGAGGACCCGTCCTCGACCCTGCCGTCGTTCCCGGCGCGCCTGCGCCGGCTGCGCGAGGATGCCGGCCTGTCGCAGACCGCGCTGGCCGGGTCGGACCTGCACCCCAGCTACATCAGCCTGCTCGAGTCGGGGCGCCGCGTGCCCACGGCCGAGGTCGTGGCCCTGCTCGCCGCGCGCCTCGGGGTCACCAGCGAGGTGCTCACCGGCGAGATCGTCGTCGAGCTCGAGGGCCCGCTCGCGCTGGCCGAGGCCGCCCTGGGCCTCGGCAGCCCGCAGGACGCCGTCGCCCAGCTCGAGCCCCTGCGCGACGGGATCACCGCGGCGCGCGCCCAGCGCGACCCGCTCGTCTTCCGCGCCGGGCTGGCGCTGGCCACCGGGCTCGAGCGCGTGGGCCGGCTCACCGAGGCCACCGAGGTGCTCGAGGACATGCGCACGGCCGCGGACGCCGCCCGCGGGCGGCTGCCCGGGCTGCACGTCGCCGTGGCCCTGGTGCGCTGCTACCGCGACGGCGGCGACCTCGCCCGCGCCGTCGACGTCGGCGAGACGACGCTGGCGCGCTGCCACGGGCTCGCCTCGGCGCAGCTCTCCGGCCACGCCCAGCTCGTCTCCACGCTGGCCAGCGCGTACGTCGAGCGCGGCGACCTGCTGCGGGCGCAGCTGCTGCTCGACGAGCTCGTGGAGAGCACGGCGCGCAACGGCACGCTCGACGAGCAGGCCGCGGCCTGCTGGAACGCGGCCATCACGGCCGCCGAGCGGGGCGACCCTGTGGCCGCCCTCGAGCTGTGCGAGCAGGCGGCCACCCTCGTGGCGGTCGGCGACGACCTGCGGGCCGCCGCGCGGCTCCAGGTCACGCGCGCCTGGATCCTGCTGGCCCAGCAGCCCGCGCGGGCCGAGGAGGCGCAGGCGCTCGTGCTCGACGCCCTCCCGCACCTGCGCCAGTACGCCGGCACCGTGACGCTCTCCAGCGCCGAGACCGAGCTGGCCCGCTGCGCGATGCTCCTCGGCGACCCGGGCTCGGCCGTGGCGCACGCCGCCAGCGCCGCCGCGGCCGTCACGGACGAGCACCCGATCGAGCGCGCCCGGGCCCTCGCGGTGCTCGGCGCGGCCTACGTGGCCGTCGGCGACCGCGCGCTCGGACTGGCCAGCCTCGAGGAGGCGGCCGGACTGCTCGAGGGCGCCGGCTCGCCGCGCAACGCGGCCGCCGTGTGGCGCTCGATCGCCGACGTGCTGCGCAGCCTCGGCGACCTCGAGCGGGCCTGGGATGCCGCCCAGCGGGCGCTGGACTCGGCCGGGCTGCGCACCGACCCGGCCGCGCTCCCGGCCGCGGCCCCGGCCGGCGCCGCGCCGTCGCCGCGGCCCGAGCGGACCACCAGCGCCGCCTCCGCCTGACCTGCCCGACGACGCGCCGCCCGACCGGTGGCACGGGGCGGCCCGGCCGTGGCATGCTGACCGCGAGTCATCGGGACTCTGACGACGGGGTCGAGGCTGTCCGCGCGACGGGGGCGGACAGCCCCGGCCCCGTACCCGTGACGGCCCCCGGCCGGGTGCCCTCCACCCGGCACGGCCGCGCTCAGCCGTGCAGCGCGGCGTCGGCGGCCCCGGTGCGCCACCCCGTGAACCGCACGACGAGCCCGGCGCGCGTGGGTGCGCAGGCGGCCGGCCCGGCCTGCCAGGGCAGCGCCGGGTCGATCGGCGCGACCCGCACCAGCCGCCACGGCTCGTCGCCTGCCCGGGCCCGCACGGTGAGCGCGTCGCCCGAGCGGCTGGCCCGCACCGTGACCTCGAGGCCCCGCCACTGCGGCACCGGCGCGGTCGACCAGTCCGAGACGCCGCGGGTCACCACGGCGCCGAGCAGCGGCACGCCGTCGGACAGCTCCACCCCGGCCTTGACCCAGTGCTCCGCGTCGGCGCGCACCAGCAGCCCGGCCTGGTCGAACTGCTCGGAGAGCTCCGCGCGGAACGACACCTCCACCGCCGAGCCGTCGGGCAGGTCGGCCAGCAGGCCGTGCCCGTCGTCGTGGACGAAGCCGTACGCCGTGGTGCGCCACAGGTCGCTGCCGGCCCGGCACGTGACGAGGAGGTCGTCGCCGTCGGGGACGGCCCGCTCCGGCGGGGTGGACCAGCGTCCCTGCGACCAGTCGAGGCTGCGCACGGCGTCAGCCTCCCACCCCGCGACGGCGGCCGGCCTCAGACGGCGAGCTGCGTGATCTCGACGGTGACGCCGAGGGACTCGCTCGCACCGCCCGCGTAGATGCCCTTGAGCGGCGGCACGTCGGAGTAGTCGCGGCCGCGCGCCACCACGACGTGCGCCGAGCCCACGCTGCGGTCGTTGGTGGGGTCGAAGGCCTCCCAGCCGCCGTTCCACGACTCGATCCAGGCGTGGCTCTCCCCGACGACGGTGCGCCCGGGCGCCTCCTCCTCGTCGTGCAGGTAGCCGCTGACGTAGCGGGCCGGGATGCCCAGCGCCCGCAGCAGCGACAGCAGCGTGTGGGAGTAGTCCTGGCAGACGCCGCCCCCGATCTCCCACGCCTGCCCGGCAGTGGTGGTGACGCCCGTGGCGGAGTCGTCGTAGCGGATCCGTTCGCGCGTGGCCTCGATCGCCCCGCGGATCGCCAGCGCCGGCGTGGGGAGGTCGCGCAGCTGCTCCACGACGCGCGCCCGCGACTCGTCCTTGAGCGCGTCGTCGACGAGCGGGGTCGGCACCAGGAACTCGCCCCAGCGGTCGAGCACCGACGGCGCGGTGATCTCGCGCCAGCCCACGCCCGGTGCGCTCGGGTGGCCGTGGGGGACGTCGACCAGCGACGTCGCCACGATCTCGAGCACGTCGTGCTCCTCGTGGACGTCGAAGGACTGCACCAGCGCGCCCCAGTAGTCGACGTAGGCCTGCACCGACGCGCGCGGCGAGACCTGGAGCTGGTGCGACAGCAGCATCTGGCCGTCGGCGTCGCGCGGGGTCATCCGCACCTCGTTGAACGACGCCGCCACCGGCGCGGAGTAGCGGTAGCCGGTGCGGTGCGTGATGCGCAGGCGACGTCCGTCCATCAGTGGCTCCACACGATGGTGCCGGCCTGCCGGAAGTAGGAGTCGGCCACCGCCGCGGCGGTCGCGACGCCGGACACCTGCGTGTCGTGGCAGAGCTGGTCGATGACCGACGGGTCGTGCGTGCCGCCGGCGAACTCGAGCCGCGCACGCATGAGGCCGACCTCGCGCACGAGCGCGGCGTCGTCGACCCCGCCCTGCACCTGGAGGCCGCGCACCGCCTCCTCGGCGGCGCGGGCGCTGTGCAGCAGGGTGCGCGGGAACGTGGGGTCGAGCACGAGGAACTCGCGCACCGTGTCGCCGGTGAGGGTCTCGCCGGTGCGCAGGAACGCCGAGAGCGCGGCGGCCGAGCGCAGGGTGGCCACCGGGCCGGTGTCCGGCCACACGAGGTCGTGCCGGACGTCGAGCAGCCGCGCGGTCATGTCGACGCGCTCGAGCGCCCGCCCGAGCGAGAGGAAGTAGTGGCCCTCGTCGCGGGTCATGGTCCACTCGATCGCGCCGTTGACGATCATCAGCCGCTCGAGCACCCGGAACATCGAGGCGCCGGGGCTGGCCGCCGCCGTGAGGCCGCGGGTGAGCGTGAGGTGCGCGCCGTTGAGCGCCTCGAACACGTCGCCGGGCAGCGCATCGCGCACCGACCGGGCGTTCTCGCGCGCCGCGCCCACCGCCCCGATCACCGTGGACGGGTTGGCGACGTCGCCGAGCAGCGCGCGCACGAGCTCGGTGGGGGAGGAGATGACGTCGTGCGGCAGCGAGAGCGCGTCGAGCACCACGGCGGCGGCGACGTCCTCGGGCACGGACCGGTCCTCGACCGTGAGGTGGTAGTGCTCCGCGAGCAGCCGCGCGGTCGCCTCGGCCCGCTCGAGGTAGCGGCCGATCCAGTAGAACGCCTCCGCGAGCCGGCTCAGCACGACGGGCCTCCCCGGGCCGGGTCGGGACCGGACTGCTGCTGCTGACCCTCCTGCTGGCGCAGCCGGTCGTCGGCCGTGGCCGGTGCCGACTGCCGCGCCACCGCGCTGCGGCGCACCCGGGTCACCCGCGGGAGCCCGGGACGCCCCTCGGCTCCGGCGCCGCGGTCGCCCTCGTCGAGCACCCAGGTGTCCTTCGACCCGCCGCCCTGCGAGGAGTTGACGACGAGGCTGCCCTCGGGCAGCGCGACGCGGGTGAGCCCGCCCGGCAGCACGTAGACGTCGTCGCCGTCGTTGACCGCGAACGGCCGCAGGTCGACGTGGCGCGACTCGAGCGAGTGCTCGCCGATCACGGTGGGGCAGGTGGACAGCGTGACGATCGGCTGCGCGATCCAGTCGCGCGGGTCCGCCCGGATGTTGTCGGCGACGACGGCGAGCTGCGCGTCGGTGGCCGTCGTGCCGATGGTGAGCCCGTAGCCGCCGGAGCCGTCGACGGGCTTGACCACCATCCGGTCCAGGCGCTCGAGGACGAAGCTGCGCTGGTCCGGGTCGCCGAGGTCGTAGGTCTCCACGTTGGGCAGCAGCGGCCGCTCGCCGAGGTAGTACTCGATCATGTCCGGCACGTAGGTGTAGACGGCCTTGTCGTCGGCGACGCCGTTGCCCACGGCGTTGGCGATGGCCACGTTGCCCGCCCGCGCCGCGTTGAGCAGCCCCGGCACGCCGAGCAGCGACTCGGGGTGGAAGTGCACCGGGTCGAGGTACTCGTCGTCGATGCGCCGGTAGACGACGTGGATCGGCCGGGCGCCGCGCACCGTGCGCATCCAGAGCCGGTCGTCGCGGCAGAAGAGGTCGCGTCCCTCGACCAGCTCGGCGCCCATGCTGCGGGCGAGGAACGCGTGCTCGAAGTGGGCGGAGTTGTGCACTCCGGGGGTGAGCACCGCGACCGTGGGGTCCGACACGTCCGACGGCGCGGCCGCCCGCAGCGCGTCCAGGAGCCGCTCGGGGTACTCCGCGACGGACCGCACCTGCTGGCCGGCGAACACCTCGGGCAGCACGTGCGCCAGGGTCCTGCGGTTCTCCAGCACGTACGAGACGCCGCTCGGGCTGCGCAGGTTGTCCTCGAGCACGCGGAACTCGCCCTGCTCGTCGCGGATGAGGTCGATCCCGGCGACCGCGATGCGCACGCCGTTGGGCGGCACCAGGCCGAACGCGGCGCGGTGGTAGTGGCTCGACGACGTGACCAGCCGGCGCGGCACGATGCCGTCGCGCAGCACCTCGCCCGGGCCGTAGACGTCGGTGAGGAACAGCTCGAGCGCCTTGATGCGCTGGCGGATCCCGGCGTCAACCCGGTCCCACTCCTCCGCGCCGACGACGCGGGGCACGAGGTCGAGCGGCAGCGGCCGCTCGCGGCCGGAGAGGGAGAACGTGATGCCCTGGCGGTCGAGGTAGGCGTCGCGCAGGCGGGCCCGCTCCGCGAGCCCCTCGGGGCCGAGCGACTCGAGCACCTCGACGACGGTCCGCAGGCCGGGCCGCGGACGGCCCTCGCCGTCGAGCATCTCGTCGTACGCCGGCCGGCTGCCCGGCTCGGCCTGCGCTCGCATGCGGGCAGTCTGGCCCACGGGTGTTTCCGGCGCAGGCGGTCCGGGTTTCGCGGGCGTTGCGCCCGGAGGGCCGGCCCCCTGCCCCGCGGGGACCGGATGGCCCACAATGGCGCCCGTGACAGCGCTTACAGGACGGCCCGGGGTGGAGGACCTCGTGCGGGCGGCGCTCGGCCGCGCGCCCGGACCCGCGGCCGAGGACCTGCTGGCCCGGGCGCGTCGCTGGGGGCCGGACCTCGAGGCCGGGGTGCGTGCCGTGTTCACCCCCGACGTCGCCGACGACCTGCTCGCCCGCCTGGCCGCGATCGCGGTGGAGGGCTGGCGCGCCCGGCCCGAGCGGCTGCGCGCGCGCGATCGCGAGCGCCTGCTGCGCCCCGACTGGTTCCAGCAGCCCGACGCGGTGGGCTACGTGGCCTACGCCGACCGCTTCGCCGGCACGCTGGCCGGGGTCGCCGAGCACGTCGACTACCTGCGCGAGCTGGGCACCACCTACCTGCACCTCATGCCGCTGCTGCGCCCGCGCGCGGGCGCCAACGACGGCGGCTACGCCGTGGCCGACTACCGCGAGGTGCGCGACGACCTCGGCACCATGGCCGACCTCGAGTCGCTGGCCGCGACGCTGCACGAGCACGGCATCGCGCTCACCATCGACCTGGTGCTCAACCACGTCGCCCGCGAGCACCCGTGGGCCGTCGCCGCCCGCGCCGGCGAGCAGCGCTACCGCGACTACTTCCTCGTGTTCCCCGACCGCGAGACGCCGGACCGCTACGAGCGCACGCTGCCCGAGGTGTTCCCGGACTTCGCCCCCGGCAACTTCACGTGGGACGCCGAGCTCGACGGCTGGGTCTGGACGACGTTCAACGACTACCAGTGGGACCTCAACTGGGCGAACCCCGACGTCGTGTGCGAGTTCGCCGACCTCGCCCTGTTCCTCGCCAACCGCGGCGTCGACTGCCTGCGGCTCGACGCGATCGCGTTCGTGTGGAAGCGCATGGGCACCGACTGCCAGAACCAGCCGGAGGTGCACGGCCTCACCCGCGCGCTGCGCGCGGTGGCGCGGATCGCCGCGCCCGCGCTGGTGTTCAAGGCCGAGGCGATCGTGGGCCCGGCGCAGCTCGTGCACTACCTCGGCGTCGGCGAGTACGCCGGCCACGTCTCGGACCTCGCCTACCACAACAGCCTCATGGTGCAGATCTGGTCGGCGCTGGCCACGCGCGACGCCCGGCTGCTGGTCACCGCGCTGGAGAAGTTCCCGCCCAAGCCCACCACCACCGCGTGGGCCACGTACCTGCGCTGCCACGACGACATCGGGTGGGCGATCGACGACGCCGACGCGCGCGAGGTCGGCTGGGACGGCTTCTCGCACAGGCGGTTCCTGTCCCGCTGGTACCTCGGCGACTTCCCGGGCTCGTTCGCGCGGGGCGCGGCGTTCCAGGTGAACGAGGCCACCGGCGACGCGCGCACGAGCGGCACGGCCGCGAGCCTGGCCGGCGTCGAACAGGCCCTGGCCGAGGGCGACGTCCCGATGCTCGAACGCGCGGTGCTGCGGCTGCGCTGCGCCTACGCCCTCGTCTACGGCTTCGGCGGGATCCCGTTGCTGTACATGGGCGACGAGCTCGGCCTGCTCAACGACGAGGCGTACCTCGACGAGCCGGAGCACGCGGACGACAACCGCTGGATGCACCGGCCGCGGATGCCGTGGGCGGTCGCGCGCGACCGCGAGGACGTGACCACCGTGGCCGGGCGGATGTTCGGCGTCCTGCGCCACCTCGCCCAGGTGCGCGCGGCACTGCCCGCGCTGCACGCCGCGGTGGAGTCCGTGCCGGTGCACACGTCCAACCCCGCGGTGCTCGCCGTCGTCCGGCGGCACGCGGCCGGCGACCTCGTGCAGCTCTACAACGTCTCCGAGGACTGGCAGCGCTGCGACGCCGGCGTGCTCGGCACGCTGCGCCACCGCGCGCTCGTCGACCACCTCGGCGGAGAGGTGCCGAGCACCGAGGACGGCCAGCTCGTGCTGCCGCCCTACGCCGCGGCCTGGCTCGGCGCCGAGGCAGCTCGAGCCTGAGGAGGACGCCCGCCGGATCCTGCTGCGCCGCACGGGATTCCGGGCGCTGCTTCCGGAGCTGTCCGGCTCGTGGGACGACCGGTGTCCGGCTCCCGGAATGCCGCGCGGGGCGCTCCGGGGTGTGGCTAGGTTCCCCATCCTGATCGAGGAGGCGGGGGACATGAGCACCACACCCGTGGGGCTGACCGGTGTCGTCAGCGGCGCCGTCGGCGCCGGGCTGACCGGCGAGGTCGTGCTGCCCGTCCGCGGGGGGACCGAGGCCTTCACCGCCTACCCCGCAGTGCCGGGCGACGCGCTGGCCGTGGGCTCGCTCGCCGTCGTCGTCGAGTTCGCGCCGCCGCGCACGGTGTACGTCTCGCCGGCGTACGCGCCCTAGCAGCCCCGTAGTCCCGCTCGCCGTCGTCGGTCCCGGACCGCGCGGCTCCTCACGGCGCCCGGCGCCGTCCACCCGTGCCACGCCCGTCGTGCGCACGACCTCGTCACCCGTGCCACGGCTCTCGTGCGCACGGCGCTCTCCACCCGTGCCACGGCTGTCGTGCGCACGGCCCGTCCCTGCCCGCACCCGCGGGCGCGAAGGAGTGATCCGTCATGCCGTTCGTCGCTGTCGTCGGCGTCGCTGCCGTCGTCGCGCTGCTCGTCGTCGTCGTGCTGTTCAAGATGACGTGGCGCGTCGCCGAGCCCAACCAGGCGCTCATCGTCACCGGGCTCGGCGCCCGCGGCGAGAGCGAGGCGGGCGCCGACTTCAAGATCGTGGTCGGGAAGGGCGCCGCCGTCGTCCCCGGCTTCCAGGTGGCCCGGCGGCTCTCGCTCGACTCGCGCTCGACGCGGCTCGAGGTCGACTGCGTGACCCAGCAGGGAATCGCCCTGACCGTCCGCGGGGTCGTCATCTACAAGGTGGGCGACGACCCGAGGTCGATCTCGAACGCGGCCCGCCGCTGGCTCGACCAGCAGCAGGTGATGAACGCGACGATCCACGACGTGTTCTCCGGCCACCTGCGCTCGATCGTGGGCGGCCTGACCGTGGAGGAGATGATCCGCCAGCGGGAGCGGCTGACCAACGAGGTGCGGGCGTCGTCGTCCGACGAGATGGCCAAGCTGGGGCTCCAGGTCGACTCGCTCCAGATCCAGGAGATCGACGACGCCACGGGCTACATCGTCAACCTCGGCGCGCCGCACGCGGCCGCCGTGGCGGCGGCGGCCCGGATCGCGCAGGCGCAGCGCGACCAGGAGGCGACGCAGGCCGAGCAGGAGGCGAGCGCGCTCAAGGCCGCGGCCGTGCGCGAGGCGTCGATCAAGCAGGCCGGCTTCCAGGCCGAGGTCGACCGGGCCCGCGCCGCGGCGCAGCAGGCCGGCCCGCTCTCGGAGGCGATGGCCCGGCAGGACGTCGTCGTCGCCGAGACGAGGGCGGCCCAGCTCTCGGCCGACCTGGCCGAGAAGCGCCTCGAGTCCGACGTCCGCAAGCCGGCGGACGCCGAGGCCTACCGCCAGCGCACGCTGGCCGAGGCCGACCGCGACGCACGGGTGTTCGCGGCGGAGGCGGCCAAGCGCGAGACGGAGCTGACCGCGGTGGCGCAGGCCACGCGCGTGACCACCGAGGCCGAGGCGCGGGCCGCCGCCACGCGCGCCACCGGCGAGGCGGAGGCCGCGGCCACCCAGGCCACGGGTCTCGCGGCCGCGCGGGCGACCGAGGCGGCGGGGCTCGCGACCGCCGCGGCCACCGAGGCGCAGGGCCTGGCCGAGGCGCGTGCCATCCAGGCACGTGCCGACGCGCTGGCGCACAACCAGGAGGCGGTGATCGCCCAGCAGATCGCGCAGGACTACGCGGCGATCGTGGCCGCCGGGGCCTCGGCGTTCCAGGGCATCGACTCGTTCGTGGTGCTCAACGGGGCCGAGGGCGTGCAGGACGCGCTCGCGCAGCTGGTGGCGAGCGGGGGCAGCGCGCTCTCGGTGGCCAAGCAGTTCCTGGCCGGTGTCCCGGCGCGCCCGGCGGCGCCGGTCCCGGACGGCGCGCACGCCCGGGCCGCGACGCCCACCGCGCCGTCGCCCGCGAACGCGGTCGCCGCGCCGGCCGCGCAGGTCTGAGCCGCCCCAGGGGTGGCCGGGAGCACGCGCTCCCGGCCACCTCCGGGCGGTCCGGCGGGGCACGGCGGGGTCACGATCGCTGTGACGGGTGGTGTCCGTGTGACTGGTGGGACTACCGTCGGTCGGGCCGCCGCGTCCCTCCGGCGGTCCGCCAGCCGCCCGGGAGGCCAGCGTGGCCCGCGTCCGAGGAAGCGCCCGACCGCGTCGTGCGGTCGCGTCCGTCCTCGGCGGCCTGCTGGCCCTCGGGCTGCTCGGTCCCGCGCCCGCCGGCGCCACGCCGCACGGGCCGCCCGGCTCGCCGCCGAGCGCCGCCTCGGTCCGGCGCGCCCACGACGCCGCGGTCGCCGCGGCCGCGCGGCTGACCCGGGCCCGTGCCCTCGTCGCCGCCGCGCAGCGCCGCCTCGACGCCCTCGACACCCGGGTGGAGCAGGCCGTCGAGCGGTGGGACGCCGCCCGGGCCGAGGCGGACGCCGCGGCGGGCCGGCTCGCGACGGCGCAGGCGGCCGCCCGGGCCGCGCAGGACACCGCCGCCGGCGCGCAGGCCGACGTCGACCGCCTCGCCGCGGCCAGCTACCAGGTGGGCGCCGACCTCAGCGGCGGCCTGGGCCAGTGGGCCGCCGTCGTCGACAGCGTGTTCCGCCCGGGCGGCATCTCGTCCCTGGCCGACCGCGTCGCCGCGGTGGGCGCGGTGACCGCGAGCCGCCGCCACGACCTCGACTCCGCCGTCACGCTGCGCCTCCAGGCGGCGCAGGCGCTCGCGGCCGCGGCCCGCTCGAGCGCGGACCTGGCCGCCACCCGCGACCGCGTGGCCGCCGCGGCCACCGCGGTGCAGGACCTCGAGGCGTCCCAGCGCGACGAGGTCGCCCGGCTCACCGCGCAGCGCGACACCGCCGCCCGCCTGCTCGCCGGCGCCCAGACGCGGGAGTCACGGCTGGCCGCGGCCCGGGCCGAGGCGCTGCGCCAGGCGCGCGCCCGGCGCCTCGCGGCCGCGCGTGCGGCCGCCGCCGCGGAGGCCGCCCGGCTCGCGCGCGAGCACGCCGGATCCGGCGGACGCCCGCCCGCCGACAGCGGGGGAGCGCCGCGGGCCTGGCCGCAGGGCCGCTCGGTCACCACGCAGGCGCAGCGGCTCGGCGCCCTGGCCTTCGCGAAGACCCAGCTCGGCAAGCCGTACGTCGCCGGGGAGCACGGCCCCGACGGCTACGACTGCAGCGGGCTCACCTCGGCGTCGTACGCCCACGTCGGGGTGTCGATGATCCAGTACTCCCAGGCGCAGTTCGCCGCGGGCGAGAAGATCCCGGTCTCCCGGCTGCGCCCCGGCGACCTGGTCTTCTTCGCCACCGACCCCAACGACTGGGGCACCATCCACCACGTGGGCATGTACGCCGGCAACGGCCTCATGGTGGAGGCGCCGCACACCGGCGACCACGTCAAGTTCCAGACGATCTGGCAGTCCGAGCTCGTGCCCGTGGGCGCCCGCCCCTGACCCCCTCGTCGTTACTGCCGGAAAGCGCGGAGACCGGCGCGGGTTTCCGGTCGTTGCGGCAGTAACGACGGCTCAGTGGGAGGCGTCCTCGATCTCGGACTCGGCCTGGGCCTCGTGCTCCTGGTGACGGCGCAGCGACTCGTGGATCTCGGCCTCGGCCTCGGCGCGCCCGGTCCACGAGGCGCCCTCGACCGACTTGCCGGGCTCGAGGTCCTTGTAGACCTCGAAGAAGTGCTGGATCTCCAGCCGGTCGAACTCGGGCACGTGGTGGATGTCGCGGATGTGCTCGAGGCGGGGGTCGCCCGCCGGGACGCAGAGCACCTTGTCGTCGCCGCCGGCCTCGTCGGTCATGCGGAACATGCCGATGGCCCGGCACCGGATGAGGCAGCCCGGGAAGGTCGGCTCGTCGACGAGCACCATGGCGTCGAGCGGGTCGCCGTCGAGGCCCAGGGTGCCGTCGACGAACCCGTAGTCGTGCGGGTAGCGCGTGGAGGTGAACAGCATCCGGTCGAGCCGGATGCGACCGCTCTCGTGGTCGACCTCGTACTTGTTGCGGCTGCCTGCGGGGATCTCGATGGTGACGTCGAACTCCACGGCGGTGTCACTCCTGGCGTCGGACGGGCCGCGGCCGCACGGGTCCGTCGGGACGTCGGCGTCGCGTGGTGGGCGGTCCGGCGGAGGCCGGGCCGTCGCCTAGTGTTCCGCACACGGCAGCCTTCGCGGGCCGCTCCGGGACGATGACGTGACCGGAGTCACGCGGGCGACACGAGGACGGGGGACGACGGTGGGCGCAGGGGTCCGGGCGGCGCGACCGCGCCGGCTCGTCGCGGTCGCCGCGGCGCTGGTCGCGGCGGCGGTCGCCGCGGGCCCGGCGGCCTCGGCGTCCCCGGCGCTGCTCGCCGCACCCGCCGTGCCGCCCGTGCCCGCGACGGTGCTCCCGGCCACCACCGGAGCGCTCACCGGCCCCGCCCCGGTCGACACCGCGCTGGTGGCGCAGGTGCGCGCCGCGCTCGGCACCCGCGCGCTCGGCCCGGACGTGGCCGCCGACGTCATCGACGTCGCGACGGGCACGCGCATCGTGGGGCTCGCGCCGACGCGGCCGCAGAAGCCGGCCAGCACGCTCAAGCTGCTCACGGCCGTCACGGTGCTGCGCGCCCTGGGCGACGACGCGCGGCTCTCGACCCGGGTGGTGCAGGGCGCGACCCCGCGCGACGTCGTGCTGGTGGGCGGGGGCGACGCGACGCTCACCCGCGCGCCTGCCCCGAGCCCCGTAGCCGGCCAGGCCGCGCGGCCGGCGAGCCTGAGCGCCCTGGTGGCCGCGACGGTGAAGGCGCTGCACGCCTCCGGCCGCGGCTCGGTCACCGTCCACGTCGACGACTCGCTGTTCACCGGCCCGCGCACGGCGGCCGGCTGGCCCTCGGGGTACGTCTCCTCCGGCGTCATCGGGCCGGTGTCCGCGCTCTCGGTCGACCAGGGCCAGCGGTCCGCGAGCAGCCGGTCGCGCGACGCCGACCCCGCGCTGGCCGCCGGCGACGCCTTCGTCGCCGGCCTGCGCGCCGCGGGGATCACGGTGCTCGGCGCGGTGACGCGGGTGCGCGCGGCCAGCGGGGCGCAGCAGCTCGCCGAGGTGCAGAGCCCCACGGTCGCCCAGCTCGTCGAGCGGATGCTCACCGAGTCCGACGACACGCTCGCCGAGGCGCTGGCCCACCTCGCCGGCGGTGCGCTCGGCGGCGCGGCCAGCTTCGCCGGCGGCGCCGCGGCCACAACCGCCACGCTCACCTCGCTCGGCGTCCCCGTGGCCGGCGTCCACCTCGAGGACGGCAGCGGGCTGTCGCTCCAGGACGTCGTGCCGCCCGCCACCCTGGTGCGCACCCTCGCCGCGATCGCCGCGGACGCACCCCCCGCGGGCGCGACGGCGGGCGTGCTGTGGCCGGCGTCGTCGGGCCTGCCCGTGGCCGGCGCGACCGGCACGCTCGCGCTGCGCTTCGGGGCGTCGGGCACCACGCAGGGCCGCGGCGTGGTGCGGGCCAAGACCGGCACGCTCACCGGCGTCGACTGCCTGGCGGGCCTGGTCCGCGACCCGCACGGGCGCCTGCTCGCGTTCGCCTACCTCGCCGACCGCACCGTCGGCCCGCAGCTCGACTCGCGCACGGCGCTCGACCGGGCCGCCGCGGCCCTCGCGGGCTGACCGGTCGGGCGGGTCCCGCGCCCGCGCCGCTGACGTAGGGTCGCCGGGTGGAGGTCATCGACTGGGGGCTCGCCCGCTCCACCGGGCGCCGGGTCGCGGCGTCCGGCCCCTCCTCGACGCCGGAGGCCGCCCGCTCCGCAGTCGCCGAGCTGCGCGCCCTCGCCCGCTACGCCGAGGGCCCGGTCCGCGAGCGCACCGGCCTGTCCGCGGGCGCGGCCGGCGAGGCGGTCGTGGTCGACCGCACGAGCTGGATCGACAGCAACGTCGACGGCTTCCGCGTGGTGCTCGCGCCCCTGCTCGAGCGCATGGCCACCGAGCAGCCCTCGGTCGTCACCGCGGTCGGGTCGCGGGTGACCGCGCTCCAGATGGGCGGCGTCCTGGGCTACCTGTCGAGCAAGGTGCTGGGCCAGTTCGAGGCGTTCACCGCCTCCGGCGACGGCCGGCTGCTGCTGGTGGCGCCCAACATCGTCGCGGCCGAGCGGCAGCTCGGCGTCGACCCGCGCGACTTCCGGCTGTGGGTGTGCCTGCACGAGGAGACCCACCGCGTGCAGTTCGGCGCCGTGCCGTGGCTCGGCCCGCACCTCGTCGGCGAGATCCACGACTACCTCATGCTGAGCGAGGTCTCCGCCGGCGACGCCGCGCGCCGCTTCGCCAAGGCCCTCACCGCGGTGCTGGCAGCGGTGCGGGGCGAGGAGAACGCATCGATCGTGGACGCCGTGCAGTCGCCCGAGCAGCGCGTCGTGCTCGACCGCATCACCGCGCTCATGAGCCTGCTCGAGGGCCACGCGGACCACGTCATGGACGACGTGGGCCCGGAGATCGTCCCGACGGTGGCCACGATCCGGGCCCGGTTCGAGCGACGCCGCTCCGAGCCGGGCGCCGTCGACGGCCTCGCCCGCCGCGTGCTCGGCCTCGACGCGAAGCTGCGCCAGTACACCGAGGGCCGTGCCTTCGTGACCGGCGCCGTGGGTCTCGTGGGCCGCGACGGCTTCAACCGGGTCTGGGAGCGCGCGGAGAACCTGCCCACCCGCGACGAGGTGCTCGACCCGTCCGCGTGGTGCGCGAGGGTCGCGCCGGACCTCCTCGCATGAGCGACCCGCGCCTGCTGGTGCGGCGCGCGGTCCGCGAGGACCTCGCCGGCCCGTCCGGTGCGGACGCCGTCCCCGCCGACGCCCTGGTGCTCGTGGCGTGCAGCGGCGGGGCGGACTCCCTGGCCCTGGCCCTTGCGGCGCGGGCCGAGCGCTCGCGGGTGGGTGCCGTCGTCGTCGACCACGGACTGCGCGCCGGGTCGGCCGACGAGGCTTCCGCCACGGCCGAGCAGCTGCGAGCGGCCGGCCTCGACCCGGTGGAGGTCGTCGCCGTCACCGTGCCGGAGGACTCCGCCGACGGGCCGGAGGCCGCGGCCCGCGAGGTGCGCCACCGGGCCCTGCACGCCACCGCCCTGCGGCTCGGCGCCGCGGCCGTGCTCCTCGGGCACACCCTCGACGACCAGGCCGAGACGGTGCTGCTGGGCCTGGCGCGGGGCTCGGGCCTGCGCAGCCTCGCCGGCATGCCGCGGGCCCGCGGGCTGATCCGGCGTCCGCTGCTCGACCTGCGCCGCGACGTCGTCCGCGCCTCCCTCCCCGCCGACGCGGTGGTGGTGGACGACCCCCACAACGCCGACGACCGCTACACCCGGGCCCGGGTGCGCCACCGCGTGCTGCCCGTGCTCGAGCGCGAGCTCGGGCCCGGCGTCGCCGAGGCCCTGGCCCGCACGGCGGCCCTCGCCCGCGACGACGCCGACGCCCTGGCCGAGCTCGCCGACGAGGTGGTGTGGGACCTGCTGCACGGCGCGCGCGACGAGGGCACGCTCGACGTCGACTCCCTCGCCGGGCTGCACCGGGCGGTGCTCTCCCGGGTGGTGCGCACGTGGCTGGTGGACGCCGGCTGCCCGCCCGGGTCGCTGTCGGCCGCGCACGTGCGCCGCGTCACCGCGCTGGTCACCGCCTGGAAGGGGCAGGGCGGCGTCGCGCTGCCGGGCGGTGTCGAGGCCTACCGCGCCTATGGGAGGCTCTGCACGCGGCCGACCGCACCGCCCCTCGCGGGCGGCGTCCGTCCCGGGCAAGCGGGCGCCGGCGCGCGCAGCGGCGTCCTCCCTGACTGACCGACTCCCACCGAACCGCCAGGAGACCCGATGGATGCCGCCAGCCTCGGAGCCGACCTCGAGAAGGTCCTCGTCGACGAGGACGCGCTCGGCGCCAAGGTGCGCGAGCTGGCCGCCCAGATCGACGCCGACTACGCCGGCAAGGACCTCCTGCTCGTCGGCGTGCTCAAGGGCGCGGTGATGCTCATGGCGGACCTGTCCCGGGCGCTCGAGGCGCCGGTGGAGATGGACTGGATGGCCGTCTCGTCCTACGGGTCGGGCACGAAGTCCTCCGGCGTGGTGCGCATCCTCAAGGACCTCGACCGCGACATCACCGGGCGGCACGTGCTCGTGGTCGAGGACATCCTCGACTCCGGGCTCACGCTGTCGTGGCTGCTGCGCAACCTGCGCTCGCGCGGGCCGGCGTCGGTCGAGGTGCTCACCATGCTGCGCAAGCCGGACGCCGTGAAGGTGGCCGTCGACGTCCGCTACGTCGGGTTCGACATCCCCAACGAGTTCGTGGTCGGCTACGGCCTCGACTACGCCGAGAAGTACCGCAACCTGCGGGTGGTCGGCACCCTGGCCCCGCACGTCTACAGCTGAGCCGCCGCGTTCGCCCGGGGTGAACCCGGGAACCCGGGCCCGCCGGGGCGCGTCGTCCCTGCTGAACAGCGGGCCGCTCGGCCCACCGCGGGACGGCAGCGCGTCGTCCTCCGGTGTACCGTCGAGGGACTCGTGAGGCCCGGCCGGACCCCCCGGCCGCCCCAGGGCCAGCACCGGTGAACGGCAGGAGGGACGGGGCCACGGGCCCCGCGTCATGGACATCAGACGTTTGCTGCGCGGGCCGATCGTGTGGATCGGGATCGCCGTCCTGCTCGTGATCCTGGCCAGCAGCCTGCTCACCAACGTGGGCGGCCCCAAGGACGTGAGCAGCTCGGTGGTGGTCTCCGCCATCCAGAACGGCGAGGTCTCCTCCGCCACGCTCACCGACCGCGACCAGCTCATCCAGGTCACCCTCGACAAGGCGATCACGCTGCCCGACGGCAGCACGGTCGGGGTCGGGGACAAGATCCGCGCCCAGTACGTCGACGGCCAGGGCGTGCAGCTCCAGCAGGAGCTCCAGAAGCAGGTCGACGCCGGCACCATGAAGGACGGCTACACGATCGAGGTCCCGAAGGACAGCGTCCTGCTCGGGCTGCTCTACACGCTGCTGCCGGTGGCGCTCATCGTCCTGCTGCTCTTCTTCTTCATGGGGCAGATGCAGGGCGGCGGCAACCGCATCATGAACTTCGGCAAGTCCAAGGCGAAGCTCGTCAACAAGGACATGCCCAAGACGACGTTCGCCGACGTCGCCGGCGCCGACGAGGCGGTCGAGGAGCTCCAGGAGATCAAGGAGTTCCTCCAGGAGCCCGCGAAGTTCCAGGCGGTCGGCGCCAAGATCCCCAAGGGCGTGCTGCTCTACGGCCAGCCCGGCACCGGCAAGACGCTGCTCGCGCGCGCCGTCGCCGGCGAGGCCGGCGTCCCGTTCTTCTCCATCTCCGGCTCGGACTTCGTCGAGATGTTCGTCGGCGTCGGCGCCAGCCGGGTGCGCGACCTGTTCGAGCAGGCCAAGGCCAACGCCCCGGCGATCGTCTTCGTCGACGAGATCGACGCCGTCGGCCGCCACCGCGGCGCGGGCCTCGGCGGCGGGCACGACGAGCGCGAGCAGACCCTCAACCAGCTGCTCGTCGAGATGGACGGCTTCGACGTCACCGGCGGCGTGATCCTCATCGCGGCCACCAACCGCCCCGACATCCTCGACCCGGCGCTGCTGCGCCCGGGCCGCTTCGACCGGCAGATCGCCGTCTCCGCCCCGGACATGGCCGGGCGCGCCCAGATCCTGGGCGTGCACGCCAAGGGCAAGCCGCTCGCTCCTGGCGTCGACCTCGAGGCCGTGGCCCGGCGCACCCCCGGCTTCACCGGTGCGGACCTGGCCAACGTCCTCAACGAGGCGGCCCTGCTCACGGCCCGCAGCGGCCTCAAGCTCATCGACAACAGCCAGCTCGACGAGGCGATCGACCGCGTCATCGCCGGCCCGCAGCGGCGCACCCGCCTGATGAGCGAGCACGAGAAGAAGATCACCGCCTACCACGAGGGCGGCCACGCCCTGGTGGCGGCGGCGCTGCCGGGCACCGACCCGGTCCACAAGATCACGATCCTGCCGCGGGGCCGCGCGCTCGGCTACACGATGGTGCTGCCGGACCAGGACAAGTTCTCCACCACCCGCGCCGAGATGCTCGACCAGCTCGCCTACATGCTCGGCGGCCGCGCCGCCGAGGAGCTCGTCTTCCACGACCCCACCACGGGCGCCTCCAACGACATCGAGAAGGCGACCGCGGTCGCGCGGGCCATGGTCACGCAGTACGGCATGACCGAGCGGCTCGGCGCGATCCGCTACGGGCAGGAGCAGGGCGAGGTGTTCATGGGCCGCGACTTCGGCCACACCCGCGACTACTCCGAGGACGTCGCCGCCGCCATCGACCAGGAGGTGCGGGCGTTCATCGACACCGCGCACCACGAGGCGTTCGAGATCCTCGTCGACAACCGCGACGTCCTCGACGCGCTCGTCGTCGAGCTGCTCGAGAAGGAGACGCTCGACAAGGCCGACGTCGCGCGGATCTTCGAGCCGCTGCGCCGCCGCCCCGAGCGGCCGGCGTGGACCGGCTCGGCCCGCCGCAGCCCGAGCGAGCGCGGCCCGGTCATGACGCCGAAGGAGATCGAGGCCCTGGCCAACGGCTCGGCCAACGGCTCCAGCAACGGCAGCGTCCACGTCGCGCCCACGAACGGCAGCGGGCTCGCGGGCGCCGACGTGCCCGGCGACGCCGGCTCGCCCGACGCGGGGGCGTGACCCGGCGGTGACCGGCGAGGCGCACGCGGGGGTCGATCCTGTCCACGTGCCGGACGTCGTGCCCGGCGCGTTCGACGCCCCACGCGTCGAGGCCGCCGTCCGCGAGCTGCTCATCGGCATCGGCGAGGACCCGGACCGCGACGGCCTGCGCGACACCCCGGCCCGCGTGGCCCGGTCCTACGCGGAGATGTTCGCCGGCCTGCGGCAGCGGCCCGACGACGTCCTGACCACGACGTTCGACCTCGGCCACGACGAGATGGTCCTCGTGCAGGACATCGAGGTGTACTCCACCTGCGAGCACCACCTCGTGCCCTTCCACGGCGTGGCGCACGTGGGCTACATCCCCGGGGCGGACGGGCGCATCACCGGGCTGTCCAAGCTGGCCCGGCTGGTGGAGGTCTTCGCGCGCCGCCCGCAGGTGCAGGAGCGGCTCACCACCCAGATCGCCGACGCGCTGGTGCGCCTGCTCGAGCCGCGCGGGGTCATCGTCGTCATCCAGTGCGAGCACCTGTGCATGTCGATGCGCGGCATCCGCAAGCCGGGGGCGCGCACGACCACCAGCGCCGTGCGCGGACAGCTGCGCGACCCGGCCACGCGCGCCGAGGCGATGAGCCTCATCGTCGGCTGAGCGCGGCATGCGCGACGACCGTCACCCCCTCGGCCTGCCGTCCCGACTGGCGGCGCTGGACCGCTGCCTGGTGATGGGCGTGCTCAACGTGACGCCGGACTCGTTCTCCGACGGCGGCCGCTGGCTCGACCGCGACGACGCGGTGGCGCACGGGCTGGCGATGGTGCGCGACGGCGCGGACCTCGTGGACGTCGGCGGCGAGTCCACCCGTCCCGGCGCGGTGCGCACCGACCCCGGCACCGAGCTCGACCGCGTGCTGCCGGTGGTGCGCGACCTCGTCGGCGCGGGCGTCGTCGTCAGCATCGACACCATGAGGGCCGAGGTGGCGCGCGCCTGCGTCGAGGCGGGCGCCGCGGTGGTCAACGACGTCAGCGGCGGGCTGTCCGACCCGGGCATCCTGCCCACGGTCGCCTCGCTCGGCGTCCCCTACGTCGCCATGCACTGGCGCGGCTACGGCGACCGCATGCACGAGCTCGCGGTCTACGACGACGTCGTCGACGACGTGGTCGGCGAGCTGGCGGCCCGCGACGCGGACGCGGTGGCGGCCGGCGTCGACCCGCGGTCGGTGGTGCTGGACCCGGGCCTCGGCTTCGCCAAGGAGGCCGCGCACAACTGGGCGCTGCTGCACCACCTCGACCGGCTCCTGGCGCTGGGGCGCCCGGTGCTGCTCGGCGCCTCGCGCAAGCGGTTCCTGGGCACGCTCCTCGCGGCCGACGGCGAGCCCCGCCCCCTGGACGCGCGCGACGACGCCACCGACGCCGTGAGCGCCATCGCCGCGCTCGCCGGCGCCTGGTGCGTGCGCGTGCACGACGTGCGCGGCAGCCGCGACGCCGTCGAGGTGGCCGCGGCCTGGGCGCGCGGATGATCCGGTGGGTGCGCGCCGCACGGCGCGGAGCGGGCTGCGGGCACGGCGAGAGGTGGGTGGCGTGAGGTTCCCCGACGGGCTCGACCGCGTGGCGGTGCACGGCATCCGCGGCACCGGCCACCACGGCGTGCTCGAGTCCGAGCGCCGCGACGGCCAGACCTTCGTGGTCGACGTCGTGCTCGGCGTCGACACGCGTCCCGCGGCGGCCTCCGACGACCTCGCCGACACCGTGGACTACTCCGCGGTCGCGGCGCGGGTGCTCGAGGTCGTGGAGGGTCCGCCGTGCGACCTGGTGGAGACCGTCGCGCAGCGCGTGGCCGACGTGTGCCTGTCGTTCGCGGGGGTGGAGGCGGTCGAGGTCGTGCTGCACAAGCCCGAGGCGCCCGTCGGGGTCCCGTTCCACGACGTCGCCGTCACGATCGTGCGGTCGCGGTGAGGCGGGTGGCCCTCGGTCTCGGCGCCAACCTCGGCGACCGGGTGGCGGCGCTGCAGCGCGCGGTGGACCTCCTCGCCCCGCGGCTGGCCGGCGCGGTGGTGTCCTCGGTCTACGAGACCGCGCCGGTGGGCGGCCCGGCCCAGCCCGACTACGCCAACGCCGTGCTCGTGGGCGACAGCGACGCCGAGCCCCGCGAGGTGCTCGCGTGGGCGCAGGAGGCGGAGCGGGCGGCCCACCGCACCCGTGAGGTGCGGTGGGGGCCGCGCACCCTCGACGTCGACGTCCTCGCGGTGGGCGACGTCGTGAGCGAGAACCCCGGGCTGACCCTGCCGCACCCGCGGGCGCACGAGCGCGCCTTCGTGCTCGTGCCGTGGGCCGAGGCCGATCCCGGCGCGGTGCTGCCCGACGGCCGCTCGGTGGCGGCGCTCGCCGCCGCGCTGGACCCCGGGCCGGACGGCGTCCGCCGCCGCGACGACGTGCACCTGGAGGTGAGCCCGTGACCCCCACCCGGCTGCGACTGCTCGTGGCGGTCGCCGTCGTGTCGGCCGCCGTGGGCTGGGCCGTGGCACGGCTCGTCGACGCGTGGGGCTCGACCTCGCTCGCGGTGCCGTGGACCGCCCCGGCGGTGCTCGTGGTGCTCGCGCTGGCCATCGGGCTGTGGGCGCGCGGCACGCGCGACCGGCTGGCCCACAAGACCGGCACCCGGCCGATGGAGCCGATCGTGGCGGCGCGCTCGGCGGCCCTCGCGATGGCCGCGTCGCGCGCCGGGGCGGTCGTGGCCGGCTTCTACGTGGGGGTCGGGGTGTCGTTCATCCCGATGTGGAGCGTGGCCTACGCGCGGGAGCGGATCCTCATCTCGGGCATCGCCGCGGCGTCCGCCGTGCTCGTGGTGCTGGCGGCGCTGTGGCTCGAGCGGGTGTGCCGGCTGCCACCCGACGACTCCGACGAGCCGACCCCCTAGGGTGCGGGCATGAGCGACGACACGGTGCTCGAGGACCTGCCCTACGACGAGCTGCGCGACCGCGCGTTCGAGATCGCCGAGCAGCGGCGCGACGTCGGGTTCTTCGTCGACCTGTTCAACCACACGCCCGCGATGCTCGACGCCTCGGACGAGGGCGGCTCGCTCGGCGACATCAGCGGGAGCCTGGTCGAGACCGTTCGTGCCGCGCGCCAGGTGTTCGCCGGGGAGTCGGTGGGCGACCTCGAGCCGCTGTTCCGGGCCCGGTTCGCCACCTACATCCGCGAGCACGGGGGCTGACCCGGCTAGAAGTGCCGGCCGCGCACCGCCTCGCCCCTGCGCCGTACGCCGTTGCGCTCCACCGGCGCCCCCGAGCGCAGCCGGGCCGCCGCGCGCAGGCCGCCGAGCGGTGACTCCGCGAGCCACACCGAGCCGCCGCCGGCCTGGGCGAGCGAGGCGACCACGGCCAGCCCCAGCCCGCTGCCCTGGCCGTCCTGCGTGCCGCGCCAGAACCGGTCGAAGGCGCGCTCGCGGTCCTCGGGCGGCAGGCCCGGCCCCTCGTCGTCGACGAAGATCAGCACGCCGCCCGGCTCGCTGCGGACCGACACGATGATGCGGCTGCCCTCCGGCACGACGCCGAGGGCGTTGTCGACGTAGTTGTCGATGATCTGCTCGGCCGCGCTGGGCACGACCTGCGCCACCGCCATGCCGGGGGCGTCGAGCTCGATGCGCACGGACCGCTCGTCGGCCAGCGCCTGCCAGGCCTCGACGCGGTCCGCGGCCACGGCCGTGATGTCGACCGGCACGGTCTGCTGGTCGCGGTTGTCCGCGCGCGCGAGCACGAGCAGGCCGTCGATGAGTCGCTGGAGCCGGTCGATCTCGTCGCGCGCGGCGTCGAGCTGCACGGTGGCCGCGGCGTCCGGGGGGATCTGCTCGGCGGCGCTCTCCAGCCGCAGGCGCAGCGCGGTGAGCGGGGTGCGCAGCTGGTGCGAGGCGTCGCCGGCGAACCCGCGCTGGGAGTCGACGACGCCCTGCACGCGTTCGGCCATCGTGTTGAACGACGTGGCCAGCTCCTCGAGCTCGCCGCCGCCCGCGACCGCGGCCCGGGCGGTGAGGTCGCCCTCGGCGATGAGCTCCGCGGCGTCGCGCAGCCGCCGGATGCGGTCGGTGGCGTAGGAGGCGACGAGCAGGGCGATGAGGCCGGCGCAGACCAGCGTGATGAGCGCCGCGAGCTCGATGCCGTGCACCGTCGAGCTGATGCTGTCCTCGACCTGGCTGGCCGGGTAGGACAGCCGCACCGCCCCGATCACCGTGCTGCCGTAACGCACCGGGACCGCGAAGTAGTACAGCGTCTGACCGAGGGTCTCCGACGACCTCTCGCCGCCCGACTTCGGGTCCTGGCCCGCCAGGGCCATGGCGATCTCGGGCCGGTTGGTCACGAAGTCCTCGCCGATGCGCGAGGGGTCCGTGTGGGCGACGACCGTCCCGTCCTGGTCCACCACCACGAGGACGGAGGACGTCGCCACGCTCATCTCCGACACCCGGTCCTGGAGCTCCTGGCGGAGCTTGGTCTGGTCGGCCGGTGTTGGGGCGCCGGGGCTCCCGGGAGGGAGCAGCGACGGGATCGCGTACCCCGCCAGCGCGAACGCCGAGCTCTGGTAGGTGCTCAGGAACTTCGACTGCGCCACCGTGGTGATGTAGTTCGCCAGCGGCACCATCTGGATCCCGAGGACCAGGGCGGTGAACACGACGAGCACCGCCACGAGCCGCCACCTCATGCGCGCACCGTCCCGGGGCCAGGGCTCACGGGGAGCCGAGACGGAAGCCGACCCCGCGGACCGCCTCGACCCAGGCGGGGTCGCCGAGCTTCTTGCGGATCGCCGCCACGTGGGCGTCGACGGTCTTGGTGGCGCCGTACCAGTGCCCGTCCCACACGTGCTCGAGGATCTCCGTGCGCCGGCGCACGGCCCCGGGGTCGTCGGCGAGGAACGCGAGGACGTCGAACTCCTTGGCGGTGAGCGAGACCTCCTCGCCGTCCACGTGCACCCGCTGGGTGCGCCGGTCGACGGTGAGCCGGCCGATCTCCTGGACGCCGACGGCCGCGGTGGCCGGTGCCGCCTGGGTGCGCCGCATGACGGCCTTGATGCGGGCGGCGAGCTCGCGCAGCCCGAACGGCTTGACGAGGTAGTCGTCCGCGCCGAGCTCGAGCGCGATGACGCGGTCGGCCTCGTGGCCGCGCGCGCTCACCACGATGATCGGGACCTCCGAGGTGGCCCGCATGCGCCGGCACACGTCCTGGCCGTCCATGTCCGGCAGGCCGAGGTCGAGCAGCACGACGTCGGGGGCGGAGGCGGAGCCCACGGTCTCGAGGGCCGCGGTGCCCGTGGTGACCAGGTCCACCTCGAAGCCGAGGGCCTCGAGGCCGTCGCGGGAGGACGCGGCGAGGGCCGCGTCGTCCTCCACCATCAGGATGCGCACGGGGCCATTGTGTACGGCCGGTCGGGCCGGGACCTCCAGGAGAGGTCACGGTTCGCGATCTTCGACGTTCCTTGGACGTCCGGACGGTTCTTGCGGGGTCGGCCGCCCCTACCGTGGGACCGTGCGAGGACTGTCATGAGGCGGGTGAGCGGCGTCACGCTGCTCACCGTGGCCGGCGTCCTCGGGGCGTCGGTGGTCGCCTACGGCATCAACACCGAGCTCCTCGCCCCCCCGTCCTACTTCTCCACCCAGTCCTCGGCGCAGGTGCTGCCCGCCGACCGGCCGGGCAGCCCGTCGTCCGCCGACCCTGCGGGGACGGGTGCCGACGGCGCCGGCCCCGAGGCCGGCGAGGCCTCGGGCCTCGCGGTCGGCCCCACCCCGAGCCCGGCCGGGCCGGGCGCCCAGGGCGGCTCGTCCGGCGACGGGTCCTCCGCGGGCTCCGGGAACCGTCCGGCCGGCGTCGTCGGGCCGCGGGCCACGCAGGCGCTGCGTCCCCAGGCCGTGCGCGGCGGCGGGTCGAGCACGCGGCCCCGCACCTCGACCCACGCGCCGGAGTCGGGCTACCCGTGGTACGGCCACCACCGCTCGGGGAGCGCGTCGCCGAGCCCCACGGAGACCCACGACCACGAGTCGTCGAGCCCCTCGCCGAGCAGCACGGGCGAGCACAGCGGCGGCGGCGGGGGCTGGTCGGACGACTGACCGCGGCGGCGCGCCCTGCGGCGCGATCCACCCGTGGCGCCCGGCCTCGACGTACCCTCGACCCCATGGCACGGCGATCCCAGGCACGCCATGCCCGGCCCACGGGCCGGCGCGCGGTGGAGTCCGCCTACGCCGCCCTCCAGCACGACGTGGTCGACCTGCGGGCCGACGCCTACCGCGACCGGCTCGAGCTGGTGCGGCTGACCACCCTCGTGGAGGGTCTGCTCGGCCACGTGCAGCAGCTGACCCAGGAGCTCGTCGCCCTGCGCCACGAGCTGCACGCCGCGCGGTCGCAGCCGCCGCAGCGCGACCCCGCGCTCGAGCTGCTCGCCGCCGAGGTGGCCTCGCTGCGCGCGACCGTCGCCGAGCAGGAGCGCCGGCTGGCCCTGGCCGCCGACCAGCTGCTCGCCGTCCGCACCGAGTCCGAATCGGCAGCCCCGGTGCCGCAGGCGGTCGACGTGGAGCCGGCCCCGCCCGTGGTCGCGCCGGCCGCCGCAGCCCCGCCCGCCCCGCTCGCCCCGGCTCCGGCGCCTGCGTCTCCCGCCCCCCTCGCGCCGCCCGCCGCGCTCCCTGCCGCCGCTGCCCCGCCCGCACCTGTGCCGACGTCCGTGCCTGCGGCCCCCGCGGCAGAGCCGGAGCGCCCGCTGGCCCCGGCCGCCACCGCGTCCGTCGCTTCGCCGGCACCGGCACCGACCGCCGGCCCGGAGCCGGCCGAGCCCGCCGTCGTCAGCCTCACCGGGATCCCGGCGAGCGTCTCGGCCGCGGCGGCGGAGATGGGCCGACGCGAGCCGATGCTCGCCGAGATGGCCGGCGGCGGCAGCGTGCGCACCCTCGCCCCGCCTGCGCCGTTCGAGCCGGAGCCGGCCCGCCCGGACGACGCGCGGCCCCTCGACGACGAGACGGTGGCCCGGCTGCGCATGATCCGCGAGTCGTTCGGCCGCTGAGCCCGGGCCCGGACCTCAGGACACCGGCGTCCCGCTGACGTAGGACACGGCGGCCAGCACGTCCGACGACGTCCAGTTGGGCTCGGGCGCCGCGCTCTCGTTCTGGAGGCCCTGCGGCGACAGGAAGCCCTGCAGCGTCGAGGGCACGTCGCTCGGGGTGCCGATCGACGGGGTGCCGTTGACCAGCCAGCGCTCGTGGCCGTCGGGGCCGATGACGATCACGACGTCCTGGTGGTCGACGTCGTAGGTGAGCGGCTTTCCGGTGAGCCAGTCCTTGGGCAGGGGCTTCTCGGTGATCGGCACCGGCTCGAGCGACACCCCGAACTGCTTCCAGAGCGCCTCGATGTCGCTCTGGGTGCCGGTGAGGAAGCTCCAGCGCGGGGTGGCGCCGAACAGCTTCTGGTAGGCCTTGAGGTGGGCGACGTCGTCGCGATTCGGGTCGACCGTGGTCTCGAGGATCACGACGTCGGAGCGGTTCGCCTTGGCCAGCGCGCCCGACACCTGGCTCATGGCGGCGCTGGTGAGCGGGCAGATCTCCTGGCACTGGGTGAGGAAGTCGGCGAGCACCACGGTCTTGCCGGCGTAGGCCCCGAGCGTGACGGTCGTGCCGTCCTGGTCCACCAAGGGGATCGACGCCGTCGCTGCGGGCACGGCGAGGTCGAGCACGGTGCCGTTGGGCAGGCTCGGGCCGCTCGAGGACGGCACGACGACGTCGGCCGGGCCGGCGGTGCCCCCGGTGGCGCATCCGGCCAGCAGCGCGGCCAGCGCCGCCGCCGCGAGCCCGAGGCGGGCCGCCCGTCGTCGCCGTGCCGCCGCAGGTGCGGGCGTGGCGGACGGGGCGGCGGCGGTGGGCGGGGGGAGGGGCACCGGACGACAGTACGTCGCGACGTAGGCTGCCCGGGTGCACAGGGGGGTCCTTCCGCGTCTGGCCGCGGTCGCCGCGTGCGTGCTCGCGCTGGCGGCCTGCTCCTCCGCGGGCGACGCCGGCACCCGTGTGACGGACGGGTCGTCCACGGGGCAGGCGGCGCTCGGCGTCGGCGTCACCGAGTACGCCGCCGGCCAGCGCCCCACCATCCCGGACCTCACCGGCCCCACCCTCGACGGGTCCACGCTCACGCTGTCGTCGCTGCACGGTCATGTCGTGGTGCTCAACGTGTGGGCGTCGTGGTGCGGCCCGTGCCGGGAGGAGGCGCCGCTGCTGGCGAAGGTCGCCGGCGCGACGCGCTCCGCGGGGGTGCGCTTCGTGGGCATCGACGAGCAGGACCGCCCCGAGGCGGCGAAGGCCTTCAGCACCAGCGCGGGGACGACGTACCCGCACATCCTCGACCCGGACGGCACGCTGCTCACCAGCCTGCGCATCGTGCCGAGCACCGGCGTCCCGAGCACGCTGGTGCTCGACACCACGGGTGCGGTGGCCGCGCGCGTGATCGGCCCGGTCGACGAGGCCACGTTCCAGTCCCTCGTGCTGTCGGTCGCCGGGGGTGCGAGCGGGGCCGCCTCGGCGTCCGCGAGCTCGTCGGCGTCGGCGTCCGGCGCGGGCTGACGTACAGCCGGGTCTCATTTGTGTCGCAATCCGTGACCTGATCACCCGGACGGCCCTACTGTTCGGCGTCACCTGCGAGCCCGCGGACCTGGGGGGAACCTGACCGTGGCCACGACCCTCGCGACCGTCCCCCAGCACGCCGGGGCGGTCGCCACCGCGCGCGCGTACGTGGCGCTCACCAAGCCGCGCATCATCGAGCTGCTGCTCGTCACCACCCTGCCCGCCATGTTCCTCGCGGCGCAGGGCCTGCCGTCGCTGCGGCTCACGATCGAGACGCTCGTGGGCGGCACGCTCGCGGCCGGCAGCGCCAACGCGCTCAACTGCTACCTCGACCGCGACATCGACGCCGTGATGCGACGCACCTCCATGCGCCCGCTCGCGGTGGGCGGCGAGACGCCGTCGGTGTCGCCGCGTGCGGCACTGGTGTTCGGCCTCGTGCTGGGGGCCGTGTCGCTCGCGCTGCTGTGGGAGACCACCAACCCGCTGGCCACCTGGCTCACCCTCGCGGCGATCGTGCTCTACGTGCTCGGCTACACCGTCGGGCTCAAGCGGCGCACGTCGCAGAACATCGTGTGGGGCGGCACCGCCGGCTGCATGCCGGTGCTCATCGGCTACGCGGCCGTCACCGGCACGCTGTCGTGGTCCGCGGTCCTGCTGTTCCTCGTGGTGTTCTTCTGGACGCCGCCGCACTTCTGGGCGCTGGCGATGAAGTTCCGCGACGACTACGCCGCGGCCGGGGTGCCGATGCTCCCCGTCGTCGCCTCGCCGCGCCGGGTGTCGGTGCACATGGTCGCCCACTCGTGGGCGATGGTGGCCTGCTCGCTCCTGCTCGTGCCGGTGTCCGGCGCGGGCTGGGTCTACACCGTGTCGGCCGCCGTGCTCGGCGCGGCGTTCCTGCGCGAGGTGCACCTGCTGCGCCGCCGCGTCGTGCGCGGCGAGGACCCCCGGTCGATGCGCCTGTTCCACCTGTCGATCAGCTACCTGAGCCTGCTCTCGCTCGCCGTGGTGGTCGACGTCGTGCTGCACCTGCCCCTGTGAGGCACCTGCCCCTGTGAGTCGCCGGCCGCGCGTGACGCCGCCACGTCGCTGACGCGCGGCCACCCCGACCCGGTCGTGGGCATGGCGAGGACCGGATCGGATCAGAACGGCGGCCGCTCCGGCGGATCGGTGGTGCGCGGCGCGGAACTGGTCGCGCCGCCTTCCTCCCCGTCGGTACCGGGTCGTGCGTCCACGACGCCGGGCGGGGCGGGCGCGTCGACCGTGGGCGGTGGGTCGGGTCGTCGTGGTTCCAGGGCCGGCTGGGCCGGGATCCGGATGCGTTGCCGCCATCGGGTGACCCACGTTCCGGATCCGTCCGGGGCGCTGTCCTCGATCGTCGCGTGGCCGGCGGTCTTGACCTGGTGGCAGCGGGAGCACAGGCCGCCGCAGTTGGCCGTGTCGCTGGACCCTTCGGGGAACGGGAGTGCGTGGTCCATCTCCTGAGCGCGTCGGGTGCAGCCGGGTCGCCGGCAGATCGGGTCGCGGTGCAGCACGTGCTCACGCAGGGCGGCCGGGAGGTACTGGCGGGTGCCGTAGTCGAGCAGGTGCCCGTCCACCGGATCCACGACCAGGCGTCGCCAGTGCTCGGCCACCCCGGCGACCTCACGGGCGATCTGCGCCGGGATAGGAGTCCCGTTGAGCAGTGCGAGTCCGTCGCGCTCGCCGCGCAGGGTGTCGAGGTCCATCACCACGTGCACCTCGGTCTGCGTCCGTGAGGCGTCGTAGACCACCGCGCCCTCCTCGTCGCGGGTCCCGAGCACGAGGGCGGCGAGCGCGTCCGCGCGGCAGGCTCCCGAGGCGGCGTCCTCGTTCCCGGCCCGGAGAGCGTCGGCACCACCTCGCTGAGCGCGCAACGCCTTGCCCGCCGCCTCGATCGCGTCGAACACGGCGTCGATCACCGGCGCCTGGTGCGTGACACCCAGGAACGCCATCCCGTCGCCGATCGGCTGCCGGTACACGTCCCGCGTCGCGGCGGCCTTGTGGGCCCGGACCGTGGCGTCGGGGTCGTGGCGCGCGATGAGCTTGTCGAGGTGCTTGCGCAGCTCCGAGGCGGTCAGCGTGCGCGCCTTCTGCAACGCCGCCGCCTCGATGGTCGCGAGGACCTCGGGGTCGGTCATGTACCGGGTCGCATCGACCAGCGCGGCGCAGTGCCGCTCGGTGATCTCGCCGGCGGCCAGCGCGGCACGGAACGCGGGGAAGATCTCCTTGAGCGCGAGTGCGCGGCCGATCTCCTTCGACGCGCCGCAGGCGCTGTTGCGGGTGGCGTAGGCGACCTCCTGCTCGGCCGCGGCCTCCGCGTACGAGCTGCTGACCCTCGGGTCCGGGCACGCCGTGTTCGCGAACGCGGCCTCGGCCGCCAGACGCAGCGACGCGAGGCGGGCTTCGAGCCGGGTCGCCACGGAGAGGTAGTCGATCAGCTCGGCCGGCTCGGTGATCGCCTCGACGTCGACCTGCTCGAGCAGGATCAGGTCGG